>NZ_JBSSDL010000005.1:0-252150 GCF_054060695.1 Frigoribacterium sp. 2355
CTCTACACTGGGGGGGGCGCCGGCCCGCGCCCCCCTGTCGCCGCCTGGCCCCCCGGCGGGGGGGGGGGCCCCCCCGCCCGCCCCCCCCCCCCCCCGGGCGGGCCCCCCCCCCCGGTCGTCTCGCGTGTCGGCAACTCAGGAGAAACGTGCCCGCCGGGGACGGCCCCGGGCTGAACGACGGCAAGAGTCCTGACGTGCCGACGCGGATCGATTCGGGGCCGCGGGACGGGCCGACGGACGGCGCTTGCACCGACCCAGGTCCGCCCGGGTTCGAGTCCGCGTCCCGCTGTCGGCAACTCAGGACTCCTGCTGCCGCAGCGGGCGCAGACACGCCGATGTGCAACCGTTCTCCGGAATTGCCGAGACACGCCTGCGACGAACGGCAACCGCACCGGCACCAGCACCGGCACCGGCACCGGCATCGGCCCCGATGGTCGACCCCGGGAGCAGACCCGTGCCGCCTGTCGGCAACTCAGGACTCCTGCGCGCGCAGTCCCGCTCCAGCCGCGTCACGACGACACCGGCCAGGAGTTACCGGCGCACGAGGCACGACGCGTCACCCGCGACACCGCTGGCCACGGAGGGAGTCGGCACCGCGGAGAGGGATCGCGCCTCTGGCTGGGCCATCACCGGGACGGCGCCGCCAGCACCGGGAGGGCGGTCAGCGTCAGGAGGAGACGGGACCGCCGCGGTCAGATGAGCTTCGAGTAGCGGACGCCGGCCTCGTGGTAGCCGCGCTTGCGGTAGAACCGGTTGGCCGAGTCGGTCGCGGCAGCCGAGACGGCGTTGAGAACGCGCGCCTGGTGCCCGCGGGCCCAGGACTCGAAGTGCCCCAGCAGGTACGAACCGACGCCGTCGCGGCGCGCCTCGGCCGACACGACGAGCACCAGGAGCTCGGCCGTCGGCGCGTCGTCGTTGTACGCCCACACCACGTGACCACCGGCCACGGCGGTGATGCGCCCGTCGTCGCCACGGACGACCCACGTCTCGTGCCCCGCGTCGGCCGTGAGCCGCGTCAGGCGCGCGGACAGGACGTCCGCGTCGAGCGTGTAACCGAGCAGGCCGATCAACGACACGAGGTCGTCGAGGTCGCTGGTGGTCGGGATGCCGAGGGGCTGCACCGTTGCGGTCATGCCACGACGCTAGCGCAGCCGTTCGTCATGTGACGACCGGCCGAGCACCGAGCGCGACGACTAGCGGTGGGCGGACTGCAGCTCGCGCAGGCGCGCGAGCACCGTGGCACGCAGGTCTTCGGGTGCCGTCTCGCGGCAGGCACGCTGGACGGCCTCGGTCAGCACGACGCCGACCTTGTGCTCGCCCGAGCAGTCGCCGCAGTTCGCCATGTGCTCGCGGATGTCGGCCGCGTCCTCGCGGCACAACTCGTTGTGCAGGTAATCTTCGAGCTCGGCCTTGGCCTTGGTGCAACCACAGTCGGTCATTTCTTTCCGCCCTTCGACGAGCCGACGGGAACGGCGATGCCACGATCGCGTGCGTAGTCGGCGAGGAGTTCACGGAGCAGGCGACGGCCGCGGTGCAGGCGGCTCATCACGGTGCCCACGGGGGTCTTCATGATGTCGGCGATCTCTTGGTACGAGAAGCCTTCGACGTCCGCGAAGTACACGGCCATGCGGAAGTCTTCGGGGACCTTCTGCAGGGCGTCCTTCACGGCACTGTCGGGGAGGTGGTCGATCGCCTCGGCCTCGGCCGAGCGGGTGGAGCCGGAGGCGCGGGTCGCCGACTCGGCGCCGCCCATCTGCCAGTCTTCCAACTCGTCGATCGTGCCCTGGTACGGGTCGCGCTGCTTCTTGCGGTACGTGTTGATGAACGTGTTGGTCTGGATGCGGTAGAGCCAGGCCTTCAGGTTCGTGCCCTGCTGGAACTGCGCGAACGCCGCGTAGGCCTTGACGAACGTCTCTTGCACGAGGTCGCTCGCGTCGGCCGGGTTGCGCGTCATGCGCATGCCCGCGGCATAGAGCTGGTCCATGAACGGCAGCGCCTGTTCTTCGAACAGGGCGCGCTTCTCGGCGTCGGCGTCGACCGCCTCGAGGGCGGCGTCGACCTCGGCCTCGGTCGGTTCGACGGCGGCGGTCGGTGTGGGCTCGTGGCCCTCGGGGGTGCTCATCAGGGCCGATTCTAGTTCGGCGACGGTGATTTCCCTCGGTGCGAGTGCGACAGGCACAGGTCCTCCAGGTTCTTGCTGCATTACTGTTGTGAACCGATGCAGGTGTACAGGTATTCCGGGCCCGAGTTCTCTCCCTACGGCGACGGGAAGGTTCCCGAGGTCGACGAGGGGCGCTGGGTCGCGCCCACCGCCTCCGGGCCGTTGCGCGCCTCCTCGTCCCTGCCCGGGTCGAAGTCCCTGACGAACCGCGAACTCGTGCTGTCGGCGCTCGCCTCGTCGCCGTCGACGCTGCGGCTGCCGCTGCACTCCCGCGACACGGCGCTCATGATCGAGGCGCTGAAGGCCCTGGGCACGACGGTGGCCGAGTTCCCGAACGACTCCCCCTTCGGCCCCGACCTGGTCGTCACGCCCGGCGAGCTGCAGGGCGGCGCGACGATCGACTGCGGCCTGGCCGGCACGGTCATGCGCTTCCTTCCCCCGGTCGCCGCACTCGCCCTCGGACCGGTCACCTTCGACGGCGACGCCGGAGCCCGCAAGCGCCCCATGCGCACGACGATCGACGCCCTGCGCTCCCTCGGCGTCGAGGTGAACGACGACGGCCGGGGCGCTCTGCCCTTCAGCCTCTACGGCACCGGCGAGGTCGAGGGCGGCGACGTCGAGATCGACGCGTCGGCCTCGAGCCAGTTCATCTCGGGGCTGCTGCTGTCGGCCCCGCGCTTCGAGCGCGGCCTCACCCTGACCCACACCGGCGAACGCCTGCCGAGCCTGCCGCACATCGAGATGACGATCGACGCGCTCGCCCAGCGCGGGGTCGAGGTCGCCTCGCCCGCCGTGGGCACCTGGATCGTGCCGCCGACGCCGATCGCAGGGCGCGAGGTCGTCATCGAACCCGACCTGTCGAACGCGGCGCCGTTCCTCGTGGCCGCCCTGGTCGCGGGCGGCACCGTGTCCATCCCGCACTGGCCCGCCGACACGACCCAGGTCGGGGCCGACCTGATCGAGCTGCTGCCGCTCTGGGGTGCGTCCGTCACCCTCGACGGCGACACCCTCACCGTCGACGGCGGCGTGGGCCTCGTCGGCGGCGGCTCGCTGCCCGGCGTGGACGTCGACCTGTCCCGCGGTGGCGAGCTCGCCCCGGCGCTGGTCGCCCTCGCCGCCCTGGCGTCGGGCCCGAGCACGATCACCGGCATCGGCCACCTGCGCGGCCACGAGACCGACCGCCTCGCGGCCCTCGCCGCCGAGATCAACGCCCTCGGAGGCGCGGTGACCGAACTCGAGGACGGCCTGCGCATCGAACCGTCCCCGCTGCACGCGGGCCAGTGGCGCACCTACGAGGACCACCGCATGGCGACGGCGGCGGCGATCATCGGCCTCGCGGTCGAGGGGGTCGAGCTCGACGACGTCCGGGTCGTCGGCAAGACGCTGCCGCAGTTCGTCGAGTTGTGGGACGAGATGCTCGGCCGGTCCGTCCGCCAGAGCCCCGCCGACATCGACCTGCTCGGCTTCCTCTAGGCGCCGGGCCGACGACGATGAGCGGGGCACGGCGCAGGACGAGCGGGGCACGGTCGACGATGAGCGAGGCACGATGAGCTGGTGGAGCGACGGCGACGACGCCGAGGACGAGGGCGACTACGCCCAGTACGACGAGAGCTCGGTGCGGGTGCGCCCGAACCCCAAGGGCAACAAGCCGCGCACCAAGCAGCGCCCGGCCTACGCGAACGCCGAGGAAGGCGTCGTCTGGACGGTCGACCGTGGCCGCTACGGCGTGCTGATGGACGCCGGCACCCCCGACGAACGCGAGATCACGACGGCGCGGGCCCGCGAGCTCGGCAAGAAGAGCGTCGTGACCGGTGACCGCGTCGGCGTCGTCGGGGACACGAGCGGCTCCGAGGGGTCGCTCGCCCGCATCGTCAAGGTGCACGACCGCTCGACCCTGCTGCGGCGCAGCGCCGACGACAGCGACGCGGTCGAGCGCGTCATCGTCGCCAACGCCGACCAGATGCTGATCGTCGTCGCCGCCGCCGACCCCGAGCCCCGGCCCCGTCTGGTGGACCGCTACATGGTGGCGGCGTTCGACGCCGGGGTCGAACCGATCCTCTGCATCACCAAGACCGACCTCGCCGACCCGGCACCGTTCGCGGCGCACTTCTCGTGCTTCGACCTGCGCATCGTCACGACGACCTCGACCTCGTTCGACGAGGTCGCACCCGGCGGGCAGGTCTCCCCCGCGCTCGACGAGCTGCGCGGCGTCCTCGACGGCCACGTGACCGTCACGGTCGGCCACTCGGGCGTCGGCAAGTCGACCCTCGTCAACGCCCTGACCGGGTCGCGTCGCGAGGTGGGCGTGGTCAACGCGGTCACCGGTCGCGGACGGCACACCTCGTCGTCGACCGTGTCGTTCAAGGTCCCGACCGGCGGCTGGATCGTCGACACCCCCGGCGTGCGGTCGTTCGGACTCGGGCACGTCGACCCCGAGAACATCCTCAAGTCGTTCGCGGCGCACGCGATCCCGGCCGAGGGCGAACCGGTCGACGGCATCCCGCTGGCCGAGGCCCACGACTGGGAGATCGTCGACCGCATCGAGGCCGGCGAGCTCGGGGACGTCGGCCGCGAACGGCTCGAGTCGCTGCAGTCGCTGCTCGCGTCCAAGGGCGGCGTGAGCGCGCGCGACCTCGCGGCCGCGGCCGACGACGCCCGCAGCGACGAACTCGGCTAGCGCGCCGCCGCGTCGCACTGCACTCGGTCGCTCGGCGTCGGCCGATCCGCACTGGGGCCGACGCGCGACATCGCACCGCGTTTCGTGCAGCACACCTGGACTAGTCGGGGTGCGGTGCACGAAACGCGGTGCAATGAGGTGCGGGGACGTGCGGTGCAGTGACGTGCGGCGCGGGCCGGGCCGGGCGGCGGTGCAGTGAGGTGTGACGCGGAGCGGGCCGGGGCGGCGTGCGGTGGGTGCAGGAGGCGCGGGCCGGGCCGGCGGGAAGGGCGCGGACGAGCAGGGCGGGCTGGGTACGCTGACGGGGTGACCGATGCTGCCGAGCCGACCCGCGCCTCCTCGTCCGACCGATCCACCGGGACGCCCTGGGCGGACGACCTGGCGCTCGCGCTCGAGCTGGCCGACCTGGCCGACGCGATCAGCACCGAGCGGTACCGGTCGGCCGACCTGCACGTGTCCCTCAAGCCCGACCGCTCGCACGTGACCGACGCCGACCAGGCCGTCGAGCGGGCGATCCGCGAGCGGGTCGCCGCCGCGCGGCCCGACGACACCTTCTACGGCGAGGAGTACGGCCACGACGCTCCCTCGCACCGCCAGTGGGTGGTCGACCCGATCGACGGCACGGCGAACTTCCTGCGCGGGGTGCCGGTCTGGGCGGCGTTGATCTCGCTCGTCGTCGACGGGGTGCCCGTGGTGGGCGTGGTCAGCGCTCCCGCGCTCGGCCGGCGCTGGTGGGCGACGCAGGGCGGCGGGGCGTTCTCGACCGAGCACGACGGGCCGTTGCGGGTGTCGGGCGTGCGCGACCTGGCCGACGCGTCCCTGAGCTTCAACGGGCTCGAGTACTGGATCGACGCCGGGCGCCTGCCGCAGCTGCTCGACCTGACGAGCCGGGTCTGGCGGACGCGGGCGTACGGCGACTTCTGGTCGTACATGCTCGTCGCCGAGGGCGCGCTCGACGTCGCGGGCGAGTTCGACCTGCAGCCCTACGACATGGCGGCCGTGGCGGTCGTCGTCGAGGAGGCCGGCGGACGCTTCACCAGTGCCGAGGGCCAGCCGGGGCCGTGGCACGGCACCGCGATGGCGACGAACGGACTGCTGCACGAAAGCGTCCTGGGGGTCGTGGCCGCGCCTCCTGTCTGATCGGCACCGGCGGCCGAGGTTCATCCCTGCGACGGAGGGCGACTCAGCCCTGCGCTTATGTTCACGCAACGTGCCGACGGCTTGACTGATCACACGACGTCACCGGCTCCGCACAGGGGCACCGAGCAGCTCGGGCAGGGTCGTCAGGGGCTCCGCCGCCCGTGTCCCTGCACGGGCGGCCGGGCCTCGCCAACCGCGTCACCGACCGCGTCACCAGCCGATCGAAAGGCCCATCATGTTCGTCACGCCCGCCGTCTCCGTCTCCGCCACCACCAGCACGGTCGCCGGCTCGATCGACCCCGCCTCGATCGCCCTGCCGACCACGCGTCAGGTCGACGTCACGAGCTACGTCGTCGAGGCCTTCGCCCGCCTCTGACCCGACCGCCGCCCGACGGTCCGCCGCCCGACGGTCCGCCGCCTGACGGTCTGCCGCCCGACGGTTCGACGACCCGGGAGGCGCGTCCCCCCGAGGAGGCGCGGGTCGCCTCCCCGACAGCGGTCGCCGGCTACGAGGCCGCGGCCCCCTCGCCCACGCGCCCCTTCTTGCGGGCGCGCAGGTCCATCAGCCCGAGCACGAGCGCCACGGACACCAGGGCGATCGTGACGAAGAAGCCGTTGCGGTAGGCCTCGTGGTAGACGTCGAGGTTCGCCCCGTCCGCTCCCCCGGAGCCGGCGATGACCGAGTAGAACGTCGAGACCGCCGCCGCCGTGCCGATGGCCGTGCCGGCCCGCTGACCGACCTGCCCCATCGAACCGGCGACGCCGCCCATCTCGACGGGCACCTCGGCCAGCGTCAGCGTCTGGTTGGGCGAGATGACGAAGCCGCCGCCGGTGCCGGCGATCAGCATGCCGATGCCCATGGCGTAGGGCGTGATGTCGCGCGGGGTGAGCACGGCCGCGAGCAGCAGGGCGACGAAGCCCACCGCGACCAGGATCAGCCCGAGGACGACCAGGCTGCGGCCGAACCGGTCGACGAGGCGTCCGCCGTAGAACGCCGCGACGGCACTGGTCAGGGCGAACGGGATGGTGACCATGCCGGCGTAGACGGGTTCGAGTCCGAGCCCCTGCTGCAGGTACAGGGTCGTCAGCAGGAAGGTCGCGGGCAGGGCGCAGAAGTAGACCGTCGCGATCAGGGTGCCGTTGCGGTACGACGCGAGCGAGAACAGGCTGAAGTGCACGACGGGTGACTTGCCCCGGGCCTTGTAGCGCTGCTCCCACCAGACGAACGCGGCGCCGAAGCCGACGAAACCGATCAGGAAGAGCCAGCGCAGCGGGTCGTCGCCCTGTCCGGTGGTCAGCACGAACGGCAGCATGAGGGTGAAGATCGTCAGGCCGAGCAGCACGATGCCGAACAGGTCGAGCTCGTTGTGGCCGTTGGAGGCCGTCCGCGTCTTCGGCAGCAGCTTGAGGGCGAAGAAGATGGCGATCAGGCCGAGGGGGATGTTCATCCAGAACAGCAGGCGCCAGCCGTCCTCCGGGCCGCCGATCGCGATGAGCAGGCCACCGAGGGTCGGGCCGAACGCCGTGCTGACGCCGATGATGGCGCCGAAGAAGCCGAACGCGCGACCGCGCGCCTTGCCCTGGAAGAGCTGCTGGATGAGCCCGAGCACCTGCGGCATCTGGATGCCGGCGGCGACGCCCTGCAGGATGCGCGCGGCGACGAGCAGCTCGATGGTCGGCGCGAGGGCGCAGAGCAGGCTCGCGACGGTGAACGAGGTCAGGCCGATGACGAACATCATGCGGCGCGACTTGAGGTCGCCGAGTCGGCCGGACGGCACGAGCGAGAGGCCGAAGGCGAGCGCGTAGCCGGCGACGATCAGCTGCAGGGCGGTGGGGCCGGCGCCGAGCGACGCCTCGATGCTGGGCAGACCGACGTTGACCTTCGACAGGTCGAGGATCGTCAGGGCGGCGACGCCGACGCAGACGGCGAAGGCGCGCCACTTCTGGCGTTCTTCGTCGGAGCGGGCGGCGCGGCCGGAGGCGGGGCGGGCGGCGTCGGCGCCTCCCGGGGCAGGGGTGTCGGATGTCTTCGTCATGGGATCGTTCCGTCATACACCGTGCACGGCCTGCAACGACGCGGGTGCCTGCGGAACGCGGGGGCGCGGCTTCGCGCGACCCGCGCCTCCCGGGCTCCGGCGGTCGAGGGGACCGAGAGCCGAGGAGGCGCGGGGGGCGACGAGGGTCAGGCCGCCTTGATCAGGCCGTTCGGGTTGAGGACGTACTTCGTGGCCGCGCCCTGGTCGAACTCGGCGTAGCCGCGCGGGGCGTCCTCGAGGCTGATCGCCTGGGCGTGCACGTTCTTCGCGATGCTCGTGCGGTCATGGAGGATCGCCATCATCAGCTGCCGGTTGTACTTCATCACCGGGCACTGGCCCGTGGTGAACGACAGCGACTTGGCCCAGCCGGTGCCGAGGCTGAGCGACAGCGAGCCCTTCTGCGCGGCGGCGTCGATGCCGCCCGGGTCGCCGGTGACGTAGAGCCCCGGGATGCCCATGGCGCCACCGGCCGCGGTGATGTCCATCAGCGAGTTCAGCACGGTGGCCGGTGCTTCCTCGCCCGAACCGCCTCCGTGGCCCTTGGCCTCGAAGCCGACCGCGTCGACGGCGCAGTCGACGAGGGGTTCGCCGAGGATCTGGTCGATCTGCTCGCCCGGTTCGCCCTTGGTCAGGTCGACGGTCTCGCAGCCGAAGCTGCGCGCCTGGGCGAGGCGGTCGGCGTTCATGTCGCCGACGATGACGACGCTGGCACCGAGCAGCAGGGCTCCGGTGGCGGCGGCGAGGCCGACGGGGCCGGCTCCGGCGACGTAGACGGTCGAGCCGACCTCGACGCCCGCGGTGACGGCACCGTGGAAGCCGGTCGGGAAGATGTCGGACAGCATCGCCAGGTCGAGGATCTTCTCCATGGCCTGGTCGGCGTCGGGGAACTTGAGCAGGTTCCAGTCGGCGTAGGGCACGAGCACGTACTCGGCCTGGCCGCCGACCCAGCCGCCCATGTCGACGTAGCCGTAGGCGCTGCCGGGGCGGTCGGGGTTGACGTTGAGGCAGATGCCGGTCTTGCGTTCCTTGCAGTTGCGGCACCGGCCACAGGCGATGTTGAACGGCACCGAGACGATGTCGCCGACCTTGATGAACTCGACGTCGGGGCCGACCTCGACGACCTCGCCGGTGATCTCGTGGCCGAGCACGAGGTTCGTCGGGGCGGTGGTGCGGCCGCGGACCATGTGCTGGTCGGAACCACAGATGTTGGTGGCGACCGTGCGCAGGATCGCGCCGTGGTTGACCTTGCGCCCGACGTTGGCCGGGTTGACGCCGGGGCCGTCCTTGAGCTCGAAGGTCGGGTAGTCGACGTCGATGACCTCGACCTGGCCGGGGCCCTTGTAGGCGACCGCGTGATTCGTTGCCATGGTGATCCTCCTTGATCACGAGCGAGCACGGGACGTGCCCGTCGTCGGCAGGCTATTGCGCGGGTCGGGCGGTGCGCCCGAATCACAGCGAGCGTTCAGGCGGACGATCAGCGACGGGTGTCGCGGTACGGCCCCCCGCACCCCCGTTCGGGGGCCACTTCGCCGGATCGGGCAACATATGTACCCCGTCTGGCCGTCCCGTGTGTGAGTATTGGTCACGGCGCAGAGTCGCGGGGAGCCATCAGGGTGCCGGGAGGCATGGTCCGTGCGACGACTGCCGGGGTGCCTGCCGCGGTGCCCGCACCCGATCAGGACAGGACCTCAGCCACGTGGAACTCCGTGACTACATCCGCATTCTCCGCAAGGGCTGGATCTTCATCGCCGCCCTCACGCTCGTCGGCCTCGCCGCCGGGGCGCTGAGCTCGATCCTGGCCACGCCGACCTACGTGTCGTCGACCCGGCTGTTCGTCTCGGTGCAGGCGCAGGACTCGTCGACCACGGTCGACGCGGTGCAGGGCAGCAGCGCGGCCCAGCAGAAGGTCCGGTCGTACGTCGACGTCGTGACGAGCGACGCGGTGCTCGACCCGGTGATCGACCAACTCGGCCTCGACACCACGGCCGCGGGCCTCGCCTCGAAGATCACGGCCGAGTCGCCCCTGAACACCGTGCTGATCAACATCACGGTGACCGACACCGACGCCCAGCGCGCGGCCGACGTCGCCAACGCGGTGGGCGCCTCCCTCACGGACGTCGTCGTCAACGAGCTCGAGACGCCGACCGGTGGAGGCGCGAGCCTGGTCAAGATCGCGACGATCGTCCCCGGGTCGGTCGCCTCGGCCCCCTCGACCCCGCGCACCACGCTGAACCTCGGCCTCGGCCTGCTGATCGGCCTCGCCCTCGGCGTCGGAGCGGCCGTGCTGCGCAGCACCCTCGACACCCGCATCCACGGGTCGCACGACGTCGAGCTCGTCACCGACGCACCGATCGTCGGTGGCATCAGCTACGACCCCGGGGCGAAGAAGCACCCGCTGATCGTGCACGTCGACCCGCGCAACCCGCGCGCCGAGTCGTTCCGCACCCTGCGGACCAACCTGCAGTTCGTCAACGTCGAGTCGGCCAGCCGCTGCTTCGTCGTCACCTCGTCGCTGCCCGGTGAGGGCAAGACCACCACGACGGCCAACCTCGCGGTGGCCCTCGCCGAGACCGGTGCCACGGTGGCCGTCGTCGACGGCGACCTCCGCCTGCCGCGCCTCGCCGACACCCTCGGGCTCGAGGGCGTCGTCGGCCTGACCGACGTGTTGATCGGTCGGGCCGACCTCCAGGACGTCCTGCAGCCCTGGGGCCGCGGCACGATGTACGTGCTGCCGGCCGGCCGCGTTCCCCCGAACCCGAGCGAGCTGCTCGGCTCGAAGGCGATGTCGTCGCTGATCGAGTCGCTGACGACGTCGTTCGACTACGTGCTGATCGACGCGCCTCCGCTGCTGCCGGTGACCGACGCGGCCATCCTCAGCAAGCTGACCGGCGGGGCGATCGTCGTGTCGGCCGCGGGCCGCACGACGCGCAACGAGCTGCAGTCCGCGCTGCGCAACCTCGAGCACATCGGCAGCAAGGTGCACGGCATCGTGCTGACCATGCTCCCGACGAAGGGGCCCGACGCCTACGGTTACGGCAACTACGGGGCGTACTACGGCATGGAGCAGGACGCTCCCGAGGCGGGCGTCGGCGACCTGCCCGTGGCCCCGAAGACGAGCTCGCGCTCGGCGAAGTAGGCGGCCCCGTGTCTTTCGTGATCCCCCGCCGCACCTCGACCACCTTCTCGCTGCTGACCGTCTGCACCGGCAACATCTGCCGGTCCCCCCTGGCCGAGCTGTACCTCCGCCGCGGTCTCTCGTCGTGGGACGACGTCACCGTGTCGAGCGCCGGCACCATGGCCGTCGACGACGACGTCATGCCCGACCAGGCCCGGGCCCTCGCCCGGTCCTTCGACCTGGAGCCCGACGACCACCGGGCCCGATTCTTGTTCGAGCGCGACGTCCGCGACGCCGACCTCGTCGTGGCGCTCGCCCGCGAACACCGCCGGGCCGTCGTCTCGATGCACCCCCGCGCCAGCCGGTACACGTTCACCCTGCGCGAGGCCGCCCGCCTCGCCCGCGACGTGACCGACGCCGAGCTGGTCGACGCCCTGCCCGCCGACGCGTCCACCGTGGCCGACCGACTGCGTGCGACCGTGGCCCTGCTGGCCTCGCGCCGCGGCACGGTCGAGGCACCGGACGACGCGCTGGACGACGACGTCGTCGATCCCTACCGCCGGTCGGACGAGACGTTCACCGAGTCGGGGCGCCAGCTTGTGCCGGCGGCCGACGTGCTCGTCGACCTGCTGACCCGCGCCGCCGCCCTCGACGGGGGTGACCGCTGATGCCTGACGCACGCCGCAAGAGGGGCTCGCGAGCACGCGCCCGCCGCCGCCTGGCCATCATCGGGATCGGGGCCTTCGTCCTCGTCGACCTCGGACTCGTCGCCCTGGCCCTGAACCGCGAACCGTCTGGTCTGGCTGCCGACGCCGAGCCCGCCGCCACGTCGACGCCTCGCCCGGTCGAGACCGAGAGCACGCCGTCGCCCACCGCGACCCCCACCACCGCCGCCGCCGCCGTGACGCCGACGCGCCTCCTGTCGGTCGTCGACGCGGGCACCGCGTGGCGCGCGCAGGCCGCGAGCTGCACCCCCGGCACCGTCGCGTCGGCGCCCGTCGTCGAACAGACGACGTCGGGAGGCGCCACCTGGTCGGCCACGTCGGTTGAGACCGGTGGCTCCCTCGCCGGCCTGGACCGCCTGCAGGCGACGGACGCGTCGTCGGCCTTCGTCGTCGGCCCCGCCGGGGACGACTGCGCGCCGGCGTTCGCCCAGACCTTCAGCGGGGGTGCCGAGTACCGCGACTACCCCGAGCGACTGGCGGCGTCGTGGTACGTCGCCCGGACCGCGCCCGGCACCGTGCACTCCCCCTCGGGTGACCGTGCGGCCCCGTGCCCGACCGTCGTCGACCTCGCGGTCGTGAGCGACGCCGAGGCCGGGGTGCTGTGCAGCGACCGGACGTTTTTCCGCACCGGTGACGGCGCGACCACCTGGGACGCGGGCACCGTCGTCGACGGCGCCGTCGCCGTCACCGCCACTTCGGGCTCCTACCTCGTCGCCTCGACCGGTGCCGCCGACTGCGACGGCACGGCCGTCGTGACGCCGCCGACCGCGTCGGGCGCGACCGCGACGACCGTGGGCTGCGCGCCGGCGTCGTCCGAGACGCCCGGAGCGATCGCGCTCTCGGCCTCGGCGGCGGCGGTCTGGCTCTGGGCCGACGACGTCGTGTCGGTGTCGACGGACGGCGGGGTGACCTGGTGATCGACCGGTTCATGGCCTCGCCGGCGCGACGGACCGCCCTGCAGGTGGGGCTCGACGCCCTCTCGTGGGTCGTCGCGATCTTCTTCGCCGTGTCGTTGCGCTACGACTTCTGGTACGGCGACGTCACCTGGTCGGCGGTCTTCGGCGTCGCCGCCGTGACGGTCGTCGTCGGAGCGGCACTCGGCTACGCGACGGGGCTGTACCGTCGCCGGTTCGTGCCCGGTAGCTTCGCCGAGGTGCGCACCATCGTCGCGGTCGTCGTCGGGACGGGCCTGATCGTCGGCATCCCCGTCCTCGCCATCGGGACCGAGATCATGTTGGCGCGCAGCACCGTGTTCATCGCCATGCCGGTCGTCTTCGTCTTCATGGGTGCCCTGCGCTACGTTGCCCGGCTCTACGTCGAGACGCAGAGCCGCCCCGGCGAGAGTGCCCAACCGACGCTCATCTTCGGAGCGGGCCGTCTCGCCAACCACCTCGTGCGCCGCATGCTCACCGACCCCGACTCGCCGTACCTTCCCGTCGGGCTCATCGACGACGACCGAACGCGTGCCGGGTTGCGCGTCGAAGGCGTCCGCGTCCTCGGGACGAGACAGGACCTCGTCGCCGCCGCGGAGCGGAGCGGGGCGAAGGCGATCATCATCGGCATCGCGAAGGCCGACGCCCCCCTGCTGCAGGACGTCACCGACCGGGCCGCCGAGGCCGGACTCCGCGTGATGGTCCTCCCCTTGCTCGACGAGATCCTCGAGGGCAAGTCGCGGCTCGGCGACGTGCGCGACATCGCCATCGAGGACATCATCGGCCGTCACCCGGTCGACACGCAGGTCGAGTCGATCGCGGGCTACCTGGCGGGCAAGCGCGTCCTCGTCACGGGAGCCGGCGGGTCGATCGGCAGCGAGTTGTGCCGCCAGATCGCCAAGTTCGGCCCCGCCGAGCTGATCATGCTCGACCGTGACGAGACCGGCCTGCAGCAGTCGCAGCTGTCGATCTCGGGCAACGGCCTGCTCGACACCAAGGAGGTCGTGCTGGCCGACATCAGGGACCCGGAGGCGCTGCGAGCGATCTTCGAGGACCGTCGACCCGAGGTGGTCTTCCATGCGGCGGCGCTGAAGCACCTGCCGATGCTCGAGCAGTACCCCGACGAGGCGTGGAAGACGAACGTGCTCGGCACCCAGAACGTGCTCGACGCGAGCAAGGCCGTCGGGGTGACGACGTTCGTCAACATCTCGACCGACAAGGCGGCGAACCCGACGAGCGTGCTCGGGCACTCGAAGCGCCTGGCCGAGCGGCTCACGGCCTGGACCGCCGACGAGACCGGTGCCCGCTACCTGTCGGTGCGGTTCGGCAACGTGCTGGGCAGCCGCGGGTCGATGCTACCGGTGTTCACCTCGCTCATCGAGGCCGGTGGCCCGCTGACGATCACGCACCCCGACGTGACGCGGTTCTTCATGACCATCCCCGAGGCGTGCCACCTCGTGGTGCAGGCGGGGGGCATCGGCTCGCCCAGCGAGGTGCTCATCCTCGACATGGGCGAGCCCGTGCGCATCCTCGACATCGCCGAACGCATGATCGCCATGTCGGGCCGGGACATCGGCATCGTCTACACCGGTCTGCGCGAGGGCGAGAAGATGCACGAGGAGCTCGTCGGCGACGGCGAGAGCGACAACCGGCCCGTGCACCCGAAGATCTCGCACACCACCGTGCCGGCGCTGCACCCGTCACAGCTCGAGGGCGTGCACGCCCACGTGGGCCCGTGGACGGCGGAGCTCGCGCAACCCGGCGCCTCGGAGTCACCCACGCACGTCGAGGACCCCGCGTGAGCGTCGGTTTCTGGACCGCAGCTGTACTGTGCCTGCTCACCTCGGCGCTGCTCCCCTTCGCGGTGCGACCGCTCCTGTACCGCTTCGCCGTGGTCGACGTCCCGAGCGAACGCTCGTCCCACGTCCGCCCCACCCTTCGCGGGGGTGGGATCGCCCCCGGCATGGGGATCGTCCTCGGCACCCTCGTCCTGGCGGCCGCGGTCCCGGGCGTCAGCGGTCGACTGCTCGTCGTGATCGCGGTCGCCAGCGCGGCCTTCGCCATCCTGGGATTCGCGGACGACGTGCGCAGCCTCGGTTCGCTCAGCCGTGCCGTCGTCCAGATGGTCATCTCCACCGTGGCCTGCGCCGCGATCGTGACGATCGCCGAGGGCCCGTGGTGGCTGTACGTCCTGGGCCCCGTCGCCGTCGCCGGCTACGTCAACGTCGCGAACTTCATGGACGGCATCAACACGGTGTCCGGCCTGCACGGAACCGTCGTAGGAGCCTCGTTCGTGGTGTCGGGGGCGTTGGCCGGACAGCCCTGGCTCACGGGACTCGGCACGTGCATCGCCCTGGCCTTCTTGGCGTTCGTCCCCTGGAACGTCGTGGGTCGACGGATGTTCCTCGGTGACGTCGGAAGTTACCTGCTGGGTGGGACGATCGCCGTGGCAGCCGTGGGCGCGATCGCCATCGGTGTGCCGCTGGTCGCCGTCGTCGCACCGCTCGTGCCTTACCTCGTCGACACGTCCAGCACCCTCGCCCGCCGGGTGGCGCGGCGCGAGCGCTGGTTCGAGGCACACAACACCCACGTGTACCAAGTGCTGGCGCGTCGCCACGGCCACGTGCCCGCGTCGTCGATCGTGACCACGGCAACCGTGGCCTGTGCCGCGGCCGGTTCGCTCGCGTTCGTCGGTCCGGTCGGTGCCGTCGCAGCGGTCGTCCTCTTCGCGGTGATCGCGGCCGTCTACCTGTCACTTCCGAGTTGGACCCTTCGGCTCACCCATCGAGAGGCTCGTGTCGAGCATGTCTGAGACCCGTGACGCGACGACCTGGGTCGTGATCGGAGCGAGTGGCTTCGTCGGGAGTTGGATCGTCGCCGACGCCCGCTCTCGAGGCATCACGGTCGTCGAGCTCGCGGCGCCCCGGCTGGAGGCGGTGCCCGCGGCGGCCGCGTCGGCGCGGGCAGCAGCGGCCGGTGCCGTCAGCGTCGTGGACGAGCTCGCCGCCGCCTTCCGCGGGGTAGAAGTCGTCGTCAACGCGGCGGGCCTCGCGACCCCCGACGCCGAGATGTCGGCATCCCTCGTCGGCGCCAACGCCGCCCTTCCCCTCGTCGCACTCGCCGCCGCTCGTCGGAGCGGCGCGAGGAGGTTCGTGCACCTGAGTTCCGCCGCCGTCCAGGGCCCGGTGCCCGTCCTCGACGAGTCGACACGGACGCTGCCCTTCTCGCCGTATTCGCAGAGCAAGGCCTGGGGCGAGCAACTGCTCGTCGAGGCGCGCGCCGAGGGCGCCCCGGACGACGTGACGGAGGTCGTCGTCGTGCGTGCCACCTCGGTGCAGGGGCCCGGGCGCCCCACGACGGACCGTCTCCGACGCCTCGCGGCGTCACCCCTCGCGTCGGTCGCGTCACCGGGCGACGCACCCACGCCCGTGACCAGCGTCGCGGCCCTCGCCGAGTTCGTGACGGCGGTCGGGACCTTCGACGGAATCGTGCCCGCCGTCGTCCTGCAGCCCTGGGAGGGGCTCACGGTCTCCTCCGTGCTCGAGGCGGCCGGCGGGCGGTCACCCCGACGCCTGCCACGCCTGCTGTGCCGTTTCGTCGTGGGTTCTGCCCGCGTCGTCTCGCGACTGATCGGTGGACGCCTCGCCGGGCCGATCCGACGGGTGGAGCTGATGTGGTTCGGTCAGGGCCAGACGAGCGGTTGGGCCGAGAGCGTGGGCATCCGTCCGACGCCCGCCGTCGCCGACCTGCTACGCGGGGGTGACGCGTGAGGATCGGCATCTTGACCCAGTGGTACGACCCCGAACCGGGGCCAGCTGCGATCCCGGGTGTCCTGGCCCGCGAGTTCGCGGCGGCAGGGCACGAGGTCCGCGTGCTGACGGGGTTCCCGAACTACCCGACGGGGCGTGTGTACCCCGGTCACCGCCAGACGTGGCGGAGGACGAGCACGGTCGACGGTGTCACGGTGACCCGCGTCCCGCTGTACGCGAGCCATGACTCGTCCGCCGTCGGACGAGCGCTGAACTACCTGAGCTTCGCCGTGTCGGCCACGGTCCTCGGGGCGAGGTCGCTGCGTGGCTGTGACATGGTCTGGGTCTACAACTCGCCGGCGACGGTGGCGTTGCCCCTGCTCGTCCACACCCGATGGGGGCGTCTGCCGTACTTCTTGCACGTGCAAGACCTGTGGCCCGACTCGCTCGTCCACAGCGGCATGTTCCCGGACGGTCGTGCCGGACGCCTCGCCCTGGCCGCCGTCTCGAAGACGGTGTCGCTGACGGAACGCCTGGCGCGACGGGTCGGGGTCATCTCGCCCAGCGTCGCGGATCTCATCCAGCGACGGAACCGCCACGTCGGGCCGGACGACGTCGTCTACGTGCCGAACCCGACCGACGAGGGCCTCTTCACGTTCGACGAGGTGCGCGAGCGTCGCGACGGGGAACCGTTCGTCCTGATGTACTCGGGTGCCATCGGGGACGTGCAGGGGCTCGAGAACGTCGTCGAGGCCGTCGGGGCATTGCCCTCGGACGTCGAGCTGCGGCTCGTCCTGGTCGGTGACGGCATCGCCCTCGATCGCCTCAGAGCTCTCGCCTCACGAGTCGACGATGGAGGGCGCATCGAGTTCGTCGGCCGGGTGCCCAAGGAACGCGTGCCGGGTCTCATGAAGCAAGCCCACGCTCACCTGGTCTCGCTCGGGGCGTCGGAGTTCCTCGAGCACACGACGCCCAGCAAGATCCCGTCGTTGCTCGCGTCCGGCGCCGTGGTAGTCGGCGTCATCGCCGGTGACGGTGCCCTCTTGATCACCGAGTCCGGTGCCGGCACCGTCGTCCCCCCGGGCGACGCTGGCGCTCTGCAGGACGCGCTCATCTCGCTGACCCACCTCACGACGGACGACCTCCGGGGTCGAGGCCGCTCGGGTCGCCATCACTACGACGCCCATTTCTCGGCCGATCGCGCAGCGGCCGCCATCATTGACGCAACGTCACCCACGAGTTCCGACCAGCACGCCACGAAGGACCGATCTTGACCACTGATGTCTCCGCCGATTACGTCGGCAAAAAGATTCTCATCACGGGCGGCACCGGTTCGTTCGGCCGTACCGTCACCCAGAAGCTGTTGAGCCGTGGTGTCGGCGAGGTGCGCGTCCTGAGCCGCGACGAGGCGAAGCAGGACCAGATGCGTCACGACCTGGGCGACGCCCGGGTCCGTTTCTACGTCGGCGACGTCCGCGACCACCTGAGCGTCGAGCGGGCCGTCCGCGACGTCGACTACGTGTTCCATGCCGCTGCCCTGAAGCAGGTCCCCTCATGCGAGTTCTTCCCCATCGAGGCGGTCAAGACCAACGTGCTCGGCAGCGAGAACGTCGTCCGGGCCAGCGAAGCCGCCGGCGTCGAGTCGCTCGTCTGCCTCAGCACCGACAAAGCCGTCTATCCGGTCAACGCCATGGGGATGAGCAAGGCGATGATGGAGAAGGTCGCGCAGTCACACGGCCTGAACAATCCGAACGCCGTGACCACGGTGTCGTGCGTTCGCTACGGCAACGTCATGTACTCGCGCGGCTCGGTGATCCCTCTGTTCATCTCGCAGCTCAAGGCGGGCAAGGACCTGACGGTGACCGACCCGTCGATGACGCGCTTCATGATGTCGCTGCCGTCGTCCGTCGACCTCGTCGAGCACGCCTTCCGCAACGCTCATCAGGGCGACCTCTTCATCCGCAAGGCGGCGGCTTGCACCATGGGCGACCTCGCCCAGGCGGTCATCAACATCTTCCAGAGCGAGCGACGCGTCACCGTGATCGGCACCCGTCACGCCGAGAAGGTCTCGGAGGCGCTGGCCAACCGCGAGGAACTCTCGCGCGCCGAGGACATGGGCGACTACTTCCGCATCTCGGCGGACAAGCGCGACCTCAACTACGGCGCGTTCTTCGAGGAGGGCGACCCCGAGCAGGTCGAGTACTCCGACTACGACTCCCACACGGTCGACCGCATGACCGTGACCGACGTCGAGGCGATGCTCCTGGCCCTGCCCGAGGTACGTTCGGAGCTGGCCCTTGCGGGCATCCACCACCCCGAGGTCACCGCGTGAAGATCGCGATGACGGGGGCCGGTGGCTTTCTGGGGTGGCACACCCGCGCCCTCCTCCACTCGCTGGGTGAACCCGTCGTCCATCCGTTCGCCGTCGGCGATCGATTCGATGCTCAGCAGGCGGCGGAGGCCGTCTCGGGCAGTGACCGACTCGTCCTGATCGCGGGCGTCAACCGTGGCACGGTCGACGAGGTCCACGCCGGAAACGTCCTGTTCGCCGAGCAGGCCGCCCAGGTCGTCCGCGCCGCCGAGGTGGCGCCGGCCTGCATCGTCTTCGCCAACTCCACCCAGGTCGGCAACGGCTCGACCTATGGCGTTGCGAAGGAGGTGGCAGCACGCATCATCCGTGACGCTGCCGCGGACGTCGGGGCACGTTTCGTCGACGTGCACCTCCCGAACCTGTTCGGCGAGCACGGACGCCCTTTCTACAACGCCGTGACGGCGACGTTCTGCCACCTGCTGAGCCGCGGCGAGACCCCCTCGGTCGACGTCGACCGCGAGCTGAGCCTGCTGCATGCGCAGCACGCCGCCGAGGCGCTCGTCGGCATCGACGGGGCCGAGGACGTCCTCGCCCGCGCGACGTCGACGACGGTGTCGGAGTTGTTGGCGACCTTGTCGCGATTCACCTCGGCGTATTCGAAGGGCGACGTGCCCGTGCTGGCGTCCGGCTTCGAACGCGACTTGTTCAACACCTACAGGTCGTTCGCGTTCGAGGCGTCACACGTCATCCCGCTGACCCAGAACACCGACGCCCGAGGCAGCTTCACCGAGGTGATCCGGTCACACGGCGGGTCTGGACAGACGTCGTTCTCGACGACGGCGCCCGGCGTGACTCGAGGTCAGCACTACCACCGGCGGAAGATGGAGCGCTTCACCGTGATGGCCGGAACGGCCGACATCCGGCTGCGGCGCCTGTTCTCGGACGAGGTGGTCACCGTCAGCGTCGACGGCACGGCACCGTGTTCGGTCGACATGCCCACCTTCTGGGCCCACTCGATCACCAACACCGGTGACGACACCCTCTTCACGATGTTCTGGTCGAACGAGATCTTCGATCCGGCCGCCCCCGACACCATTCCGGAGACAGTATGAACACCCCTGCCCCTCGACTGAAGGTCCTGACCGTCGTCGGCACGCGACCCGAGATCATCCGTCTCTCGGCCGTCATCAAGCGTCTCGACCAGCACGTCGACCACGTCCTAGTTCACACCGGTCAGAACTACGACTACGAACTGAACGAGGTGTTCTTCGAAGACCTCGGCCTACCCCGGCCCGACCACTTCCTCGAGGCCGACACGAGCAGCCTCGGAGCCGTCCTCGGCTCGATCCTGGTCAAGACCGAGCAGGTTCTTCTCGCAGAGAAGCCCGACGCGATGCTGATCCTCGGGGACACGAACAGCAGCATCTCGGCCGTGATCGCCAAGCGGATGAAAGTCCCCGTCTTCCACATGGAGGCCGGCAACCGGTCGTTCGACGAGAACGTCCCGGAAGAGACCAACCGGCGGCTCGTGGACCACGTGGCCGACTACAACCTCGTCTACACCGAGCATGCCCGCCGCAACCTCCTCGCCGAGGGCCTGCACCCTTCGCGCATCCGCCTCACCGGCTCGCCGATGAAGGAGGTGTTGGCCCAGAACGCCGACGGCGTCGCCGGCAGCACGGTGCTCGCCGACGAGCATCTGGAGGCAGACGGTTACTTCTTGGTCAGCCTGCACCGTGAGGAGAACGTCGACCATGCCGGTCGTCTGGCCTCCATCTTGCGAGGACTCAACGACGTCGGTGTCCGGTACGACCTCCCCGTCCTCGTGTCGACCCACCCGCGGACGAGGAAACGGCTCGAGGAGTTGGGTGAATCCTTCGAGCGGCTGGTGTTCCACAAGCCGTTCGGATTCCACGATTATCTGGCCCTGCAGGCGTCGGCCCGGCTCGTTCTGTCGGACAGCGGAACGATCGCCGAGGAATCTTCCCTCATGGGGTTCAGAGCGGTGACCCTGCGTGACGCCATCGAGCGTCCGGAGGCCGAGGACACGGGCAGCATCATCCTGACCGGCACCACGTCCTCGGGCATCCAGAGGGCCGTCGACTACGTGCTGCAGGGTTCGTCAACCGGAGCGGTGCCCACCGATTATCAGATCGACGACACCTCTCACCGCGTTCTGGGGAACATCTTGTCGTCCCTTCCCTCTCACCACGCACGGACGGGAATCCGGACTTCGGCCCGCGAGGCAGAAAGCAACTGATGACGGAACGCGAACGAAAACCACGCGTGGCTGTCATCTGCCAGGTCATGGCTCATTATCGAGAGGCGGTTCACAAACAACTCGACGAGAGCAGCGAGTTGGACTTCGTGTTCGCTTCAGACCCTGACGGATCTCACTACGCCCTCAAGACGATGTCTCCGGATGGACTCCGGGAACACCTCGTGCTCAAGAACCGCTATTGGGGCCGAGCTACATGGCAGTCCGGCGTCACCCGCATGGCTTTGTCGAAGAGGTACGACTCGTACATCTTCACGGGCGACGTATCGGTCCTGAGCACGTGGGTGGGTGCAATCGTCGCCCGCTTGCGCGGGAAGCCTGTCCTGTTCTGGACAATCGGGTGGCATCGCCCGGAGGGGGGCATGAAATCGCTCGTTCGACTGGCGTTCTATCGGCTAGCCACCCGTCTGATGGTCTACGGCAACACCGCGAAGCGACTCGGGGCTGCTGCCGGCTACCCGGAGGACCGCATCACCGTGATCTACAACAGCGTCGGGCAGGTACCCATCCGTTCTGACGAGCAGGGCGCAGTGCCGACTCATCGCGTGGTCAACGTAGGAGCCATTGCGAGACTGAAGAGTGCCAAGCGCTTCGACCTCTTGCTTCACGCGGCCTCCGAGCTGACCCGAAGCGGGACTCCCGTACGCGTCACTCTAGGAGGTGAGGGGCCTGAGCACCGCCCTCTCTACGATCTGGCCGCAGACCTCGGAGTCGACCTCACGCTCACCGGCCCGGTCTACGGTGCAGAGGACACGAAGGTCTTCTACGACTCACTCGACGTGACCGTCATCCCCACCTACGCCGGTCTCAGCATCATCCAGAGCCTCGGCCATGGCGTTCCCGTCGTGACGGACGATGACGTCTATGGCCAGGGGCCCGAGTGGGAAGCGGTCACGAATGAGACCGGGGGCATCTTTGAACACGGCGACATCGCATCATTGGTGAACGCACTGGCACGTGTCATGAGTCGAGTCACGGCAGATCGATCAGGTGTTGCCGCTGCATGCCTGGCCGAAGTCGAGGAGCGATGGACGGCCCGATCACAAGCGGGCCGGATACTCGAGGCGATCCGAGACGAGTGGGACGTGAAGTCTCCCAGCGCCAAATGAAGACCTCAGGGCTACTGACGAATCGATTTGCGAGACAGTTCACAGCCGTCCTTAGCGGGTATGTCGGAAGCGCAATCATCCGTGCTGTCGCACTCGTTCTTCTCGCGCGGCTTGCTCTGCCGGACGATTTCGGATTCTTCTCGTCAGTGGCGGCTGCCATCGTGATCGCTCAGGCCATGACCGATCTGGGCCTGGCAAAGCTGATCTTGCGGGAACACAGCGCGAGGGTGGATCACGCCCTCGTGTCGGCGGCGCTGCGGACGAATTCACGCCTCTCGGCACTGCTGGCTCTGCTCCTGATCATCATGTTGCTGGGAGCCGGCTTGACCGCCGATTCGCGCTTCCTCTATCTGTTGCCCTTGGCCGTCGCTGCCGCTGCGGAGAAGAACGCGGATACGTTCTTGAGCATCGCCCTTGCCAACCAGCAGGCGTCCGTGAACACGACGAACATCATCCTGCGTCGCACCCTGTCTCTCCTCGTGTTCGTCTCCGCCACGTCACTCGGGCTTGATCCACTTTTCGCCTTTTCGGCTGGAGAGATGCTGGCTGCTTTGGTTTCTGCCGTCCTGGCTCGTCGTTACGCGTCCTCCAGGGTGCAGCCGGCGACCTCAGTTCCCTTCCGACTCGTGTTCCGAGCAGGGTTGCCGTTCTGGCTCAATTCGATGGCCGTCCAAGCCCGAAACTTCGACGTCCTGATGACCTCCGCGGTCTCGGGTACCACCCAAGCGGGGTTCTACGCGTCAGCGACCCGCCTGACGGGCCCTCTTCAGCTCGTTGCGAGTGCGGCGGCGACAGTCCTTCTCCCGTTCGCAACGAGAAGCACGGCCCGGCTCAGGATGGTGCACGCTTCGCTCGTCTTCCTGGCCGTCACGAGCATTGCTTATGTCTCGCTGGCGCTGCTCGTACCGTACGTCGTGCCGCTCGTTCTCGGAGACGCCTACGTTCCATCGATCCTCGTCATCCAGATCGTGCTGATCGGCTTGCCTTTCGCGTCCCTGACCGCGCTGTTGACCTCGGCTCTCCAGGGCTGGGGCCTGGCGAGGATGGCTGCGGTCGTCGCGATCGGCTTCACCATCGTCTGTTTGGCAGGGGTCTTCTCCGGGGCGTCACTGAACGGCGCCGTCGGCGCATCGATCGGCTTGACGATCGCCTACGTGTTACAAGCCATCGCAATAGTGCTGCTTGCACTCCGACACACATCCACCGCCCCCACCACGGAAAGTGACCGATGATGATCGAACGCGTTCGTGTGAGCGTGTGCATGGCTACGTTCAACGGTGCCCTGTACCTGACGGAGCAGATCGAGTCCATTCTGAGACAGTTACAGGCCGGGGACGAACTCGTCGTCGTGGACGATGCCTCGACGGACGAGAGCGCTCAGATCGTCGCCTCGTTCGGCGACGCTCGCATTCGCCTCATGGTCAACGAGCACAATGCCGGCCACGTTCGCACCTTCGAACGAGCTCTCGCAGCTGCATCCGGGGACGTCCTCATGTTGAGTGATCAAGACGACGTCTGGGCCGAGGGTCGTGTCGCCTACCTGCTCCATGAACTCGAGGGGGTGGGCATGGTCGCCTCGAACTTCGACCATGTGTCTCTCGCCAGTGGAGAACCTTCCGAGCGCCGACTGAAAGCCTCGTCATCCACTGTGGGCGATCTCGTGGGCCTGGCCCTCGGCAGACGACCCTATTACGGCTGCACGATGGTCTTCACAAGGGAATTCATCACCCTCGCGCTCCCCTTCCCGCCGGCGACCCAGGCGCATGACCATTGGCTCGCCATCTTGGGAATCGTGAGTCGCAGCCTGAGGCACGCACCCGAAGTGACCGTCCATCGCCGGCTACACGACGGCAACCTGTCGCCCCGCACGCGTCGAGCCTTGGGCCCGGTGGTGCACACACGGGTACGAATGGCGTCCCATGTGTTCGACGCTGCGGTGCGCCTTGTGGTCGTCGCTTCCTCGAGGCTCCGACGGGAACGGACTTGACATGACCTTGGTTCTCGCATTCCTCGCCGTTCTCGGGATAGCCACCGCTTTCCTCCTCCCGAAGAGGGCCGTCGCGTTCGCACTCGGAGTCATCTTGCCGATCGACTTCATCTCCGGCGTCAACCCGACGTACCTCGATGCTTCGCGCTACGGGCTCCTCATCATCCTGTTCGTTCGAACCCGCCGTGACACTTCGCGGGACGGAAACCCGTTCGTCTTGATGTGCTTCGCCGGTCTCGTCTTCATCGGCCTGGCCTCCGTCGCAAAAGGACTAGATGGCAGTCCGGAACAACTAGTTCGTGGAATCATCGGGATACTCTCCGCGCTGGCAGGAGTACTGCTGTCTCAGAGGCGGGGGCTCCACAAGGACCTCCTGCGCGGTTTCATCCTCGGAATGGCCGCCAGCGCAGCCGACATCGCCCTCCAAGTCGCCGGCCTGCCCTTCTTCGGAATGCCCAGCGCATTCGGTTTCAGGTACTCGGGCTTCAGCTTCAACAGCACGACCCTGGCCCCGTTGCTCGCCATCGCCGCAGTCCTGACCTTGTCCTCGTGGTTGTGGCCGCGACCGCAAGGCGGGGCACGCTTGATCGTGCTGACCTTCCGACTTGTCGTACTGGCAGTTCTCCTCGGTGGCCTCTACGAGAGCCAAGGTCGTGGTGGGGTCCTCTCACTCGCCGTGGCGGTCGGAGCCATGCTCCTGCACAAGAGCCGCCGGAGCCGCATTCGCATCGCGCTCCTCGCGGGGCTCGGTCTCGCTGTCATGGTCCGCTTCAGGTCGCAGCTCGAGACGCTGATCCTGAGGTCCGACTCCTCGGATGTCACGACAGGCCGTGGTGACCTCAACGCGAAGGCGTGGCAGGCGTTCGTCGCAGACCCGGTCTTCGGGGCAACGCCCAACGATCTCGAGTCCCTCAACCCGCACACTCCGTTCTTGACGTTCGCGATCGAGGCAGGCTTCGTCGGGCTGATGGTGGCTGTCCTCCTCACCGTCGCCTTGTCCATCGTTCTGTTCAGGCGCCCGATACCGGGTGGGGGGCATGTGTTCGTCGTTCGTTGCATGGCGATCATCGTGCTCATGACTTCGCTGCTCGAGCCGGACGGCCTCTACGTCGGCTTGTCGAAGGTCTTGTTGCTCTCCATCGTGCTGGGCCAAGGCCTCCTGACACCGCGGGAAGCGCCGACCCCTTCGGGCTTCGATGCGTCCCGACCAGCGAGCCCCTTCGCGACCACCATCAACAAACCCCTCGCAGGGCCTCCCTCCCGTCGTATCTGAGGGCGTGAGGTTCGATCATCGACGGTGATCACCGTCGAGTCACCGGCGAGGCCAAGAGCCTGCTGGCCAGGGCGGCCCGTCAGGACCGGAGTGAATACCGCTTCAGGCGGAGAGCGGGCTTCTCCGCGAACCACCAAGACAGCAACGCCACTGCGACCGTTGCAGCGAGCACCATCGCAACGAGGGCCTCGCCGGTGAGGAGGCGGGCGAAGCCGGTCAGGAGAACCACGTTGATGAACACCTGGTGCCAGAGGTATGAACTGAAACTCAGGTCGCCGACCCTGGAAGTGAAGCGCCGTAGAACGCGTGGCCCCTTCAGCCCGAGCCAAGTAGCGGAGTAAGCAAGCGGAATCGCCGCGGCAGCATTGACGAGTAGATCTGCCTGCGACGAGATACCCAACCCGTTGATCGTGATGGCGAAGTAGAGCACCACAGCGATCAGAGCGACATCACCACGCCAAGGAATGCTTCGCCACGTGTGGCCGATGATCATGCCGAGGGCGAAGTAGAAGAGGTACGGGGCAAAGGACAGCCCGAACAGGAGCCAGAGGCGAGACGCCGCCGCGTTGCCACCCACGGCGGCGTAGAGGAGGAGGCTGCCTATGCCAACGACCAGAACGATGGCGATCATCGAACGCCAATTCGTCTTGGCCCGCATCTTGACCAGCAGGGGCACGACGACGTAGAAGGACACCTCGACCGGAATCGTCCACAGGCTGCTGTTGACGATTCCGCCGCCAAAAGCGCCGACAAAGTCCGGGTTGTAGACCGGGACGAAGAAAAGGTAACTACCGACGAGCGCCAGAACCTCCCGTGGGCTGGCTGCGGCCAAGAATCCCCCGGCGGCGAGGATGAGAAGTGTTCCCGCGAGACAGATGTAGAGAGCGGGAGCAATCCGAAGGAAGCGGTTGAAGTAGAACTCGCGCCAGCGGCGGCCGGTGTCGGATGCTTTCTCCGCAGAGGCGTAGATGAGCATGCCACTCAGGATGAAGAAGAGGGGCACTCCGCCCGAGAACCACCAATTGTTCTCCCGAGTGACCCACAGGAATCGGACATCGACGTAGAAGACAACGTGATGCACCACGACGGTCAGCGCTGCGAGCAGCCGGAGGAAATCGAAGTTGTTGTCTCGGGGCAAGCCCTGTGACAATTTCGCGGCCGATGTGTCGGCAGCCACCGGCACCCTAGGCCACGTCTCGGAGACGAATCACGGAACAGACCATCAGAGTCTTTCCACTTCTGGCCCCGTGACCACGTTTCTCGCATCGAAGACGGGGACTCCCGACGTCGACAATACGGTCAGTTCGATGTCGGCATGGTTGGTCAAGACGATGACCAAGTCCGCTTCGTCGACCGCGGCCTCGACTGAGGGGACCCGGACGACGCCCGACGGCCATCGGTGCTCTTCGACGTGGGAGTCGAGGCCGCTCACGACGGCACCGAGAGCGAGGAGTAGCTCGATGATTCGGATAGACGGCGCTTCTCTGATGTCACCAGTATTCGGTTTGTACGCGAGTCCAACGAGACTGATCCGGGCTCCTCGAACCGACTTCGATCGATCGTTCAGCATGGTCATCACCCGCTGCACCACATAATTCGGCATGTGGTCGTTCACGTCGTTCGCAAGCTCGACGAAGCGGAAATTCATACCGAGTTGCTTGCGTACCTGCCACGACAGGTAGCTCGGATCGACGGGAAGACAATGACCCCCCACTCCCGGGCCCGGTGTGAACTTCATGAATCCGAATGGCTTCGACGACGCTGCTTCGATGCTCTCCCAGACGTTGACTCCGAGTTGATCGGCGAAGATGGCCAACTCGTTCACGAGGGCTATGTTGACGTGTCGAAAAGTGTTCTCCAGCAACTTCGTGAGCTCGGCCTCCTTCGTACCGGACACTGGCACGGTGGTGTCCACGAGTTCGTCGTAAAAGCCCTGAACGCTCTTCAGCGAAAGTGGATTCATGCCCGAGACGACCTTCGGCGTCTCCTTGAATCCCCAGACTTTGTTGCCGGGGTCGATGCGCTCTGGGCTGTATCCAACGTAGAAATCCACGCCTGCTCGAAGGCCTGATCCGCTTTCGAGAATGGGCGACAGGAGTTCTTCTGTGGTGCCCGGGTAGGTCGTCGACTCGAGAATGACCGTGACCCCAGGCCTGACGAATGGCGCCAGTGATGCGGCTGACTTCTCGATGAAACTGAGATCGGGCAGGGAATCCCGCAACGGGGTGGGTACGGTGATGACCGCAAAATCGAAGCCCTCGACGTCTTCGTATTGGGTGGTCGCCAGATAGCGACCACTGTCAAGCGCGCTGGTCAGCGTGGCATCGCTGATGTCATCGACGTACGATGTGCCGGCTTGAAGCAGTTCAATTCGATTGACGTCGAGGTCGATGCCTACGACGACGTGGCCTGCCTCGACCGCCCTCATGGCGACCGGCAGTCCCACGTACCCCTGACCTACGATGACCGTCTTCATTTTCGTGACTCTCTTTTGATCGTGACGCGACGACGCGAACACGTGCGATGCGGCGTGATTGCCAGATGAGTGCTGCTACTGGCTGATGGGCAGGGTGTTCAACGAGTCGTTGGCCAGGGCGGCCTTGACGGCGTCGAGGCCGGGTTGGTCGACGTTCACGATGGACTGGCCTCCGACCGAGCCGGTGCCGGCCGTCGGGACGGTGAAGAAGTGCATCTTGGACGCGTCGATCGACCGCAGGCTGACACCGAGCGAAGCGATTGTTCCGATGTCGAATTGCTTGTCGACGGTGAGGTAGGGCGACATCGCCGTGACGAAGGCCGAGACCTTGCCCGGGTCAGTCAGCGTCGACCGGCTCAGTACCGTGTTCGCGAGGCCCTTGACGAACGCCTGTTGGTTCTTGACGCGGGTGAAGTCCGCGTCGGCAAAAGCATGACGTTCCCGGACGAAGCGGAGAGCCCGGTCGCCTTCGAGCTTGTTCAGACCGGCTACGTACGAGTACTCACCGGCTGAGAACGCCTGCGGCGAGAACACGTCGACCCCGCCCAGCGCCGTCGTCATGCCCTTGAAGCCCTCGAAGTCGATGATGGCCACGTGGTCGATGCGGACGCCGAGCAGCTGCTCGACCGTCTGGACCGTCAGGGGCGAGCCGCCGTAGGCGAAGGCCGCGTTGATCTTGTTCGAGCCGTGGCCGGGGATCGGCACGTAGAGGTCGCGCATGATCGACATCACGTAGACGTTCTCGCGGTCGGCGTCGACGTGCACGAGCATCATCGAGTCGGTCCGCTGGTCCGACGACGACGGGTCGTCGATGGTCGTCGCGTCGGCCCGGGAGTCCGAACCCATCAGCAGGATGTTCATCGCCCCGTCGGGTGCCGGCGCCGGACGCGTCGACTCCTCGGGGAAGGCCTGCTCGATCTTCGTCGCGTTGTCGTTGAACGAGTTCGCCAGCCGCGACGCGTAGACGCCGCCCACGACCCCGACGATCACGATGACCCCCACCAGCACCGACGCCAGCGTGATCAGAGCGATGACCGGCTTCGAGCGACGCCGCCCGCGCTTCTTCTGCGGCGTCGGCTCGCCACCGTCGCCCTCGTCCGGCGTCAGCGTGAAGATGTCGCTCATGCGGCTCGCTCCCCTAGCACTCGGTCACGGATCTCGGCCACAGCGCACCTGACTATAACAAGGAGCCGACGATTCCTCGCCGGACTCCCCCGCCCCAGACGAGGGCCTCCGTCACCCGACCAACTCGTTCGCGGTACGCAACACCCGTTGCGCGACGAACTCCTCCCCCACGCCCACCACGTCGGACGTCACCGTGAAGACGGCCGCCTCGCCCGGCAGCAGAGTCACGAGCATCTCGTCCACCGTCGCGGCAGGGTCGACCTTGTCGACGAGCAGGGCCAGGTCGCGCACGAGCGCACCCGCCGTCACCTCGACCCGGTAGCCCGCGCCCGAACCCGATCCCCCGCCCAGCGCGGTCACCGACGTCGACAGCGACGCCCCGGCGAGCGCCGAGTCCCGCGGCTCGACCGGGAACCACAGCCCGCGGGTCACCCCGTCCACCGACGCCACGAGCAGCTCCGACTCCGGAGCACCGAACGCCGCCACGGCCGGGGGCACCGGCACGGTCACCGTGTCGCGGGCCGCCACCGTGAGGGACACCTGCTCCGAGGCGAGGACGCGACCGTCGTACGCGACGCGACGCACCGTGACCGGGCCGGCCAGCGCCTCCTCGGAGTCGTTGACCACGACCACCGCGAGGCCGCCGTCCCGGGGCTGGATCGTCACGAGCCGGTCGGCGAACGCGTGCCGCATCGCGTAGAGCAGCGGCTTGCGCTGCCCGTCGCCGTCGACGGCGGCCCACGACGTCACCGGCCAGCAGTCGTTGATCTGCCACACCACGGCTCCCCTGCACCGCGGGGCGTGCGAGCGGAAGTGCTCGAGCGCCACCTGCACCGCGTTCGCCTGGTTCAGCTGCATCGCCCAGTGCCACGCCTCGATCTCGTCGGGCAGCCGGTAGTGCGCCAGCAGGCCGTCGGTCAGCTTGTCGTTGCCCTGCATGGCCTTCTGGTGCACGATCATGCCGGGCGACTCGGGCGTCAGCGGCTCGTCGTGGATCGCCCGGGTCATCGCCGACCAGGTGGGCGGCCCCTGCCAGCCGAACTCGGCCACGAAGCGGGGCACGACGTCGCGGTACGTCGGGTAGTCCTTGCGGTTCCACTGCTCCCACAGGTGGACCGACCCGTGGTCGGGGTCGCTCTGCGCCACGGCGAGGCTGCCCGACCAGGGGCTGCCCGCCGCGTACGGACGCCCCGGGTCGAGCTCGCCCACCAGCGCCGGCAGCAGGTCGAGGTAGTAGCCCAGCCCCCAGGTCGCCCCGTCGAGCCGGCGCTCCCAGCCCCACTCGTCGTGGCCCCAGATGTTCTCGTTGTTTCCCGTCCACAGCACCAGGCTCGGGTGGGTCATGAGCCGCGTCACGTTGTCGCGCACCTCGGCCTCGACCTCGCCGCGCAGTGGGTCCTCCTCGGCGTAGGCGGCACAGGCGAAGAGGAAGTCCTGCCAGGTGAGCATGCCGCGCTCGTCGCACAGCTCGTAGAAGTCGTCGGACTCGAAGATGCCGCCGCCCCACACCCGCAGCAGGTTCACGTTGCCGAACTCGGCCTGCTCGATGCGGTCCCGGTACCGGTCGCGTCCGATGCGGTGCGGGAACGCGTCGTCGGGGATCCAGTTCGCCCCCTTGATCCACAGCGGCTCGCCGTTCACCACCACCGTGAAGCTCGTGCCGACCTCGTCGGGCTCGACCCGCACCTCGACGGTGCGGAACCCGATCCGCGACGACCACTCGTCGAGCACGTCGCCCGCCCGCTCCCCGTCACCCGAGGAGGCGCGGGTCCCGTCGACCCCGTCGCCGTCACCCCCCGAGGAGGCGCGGCCCGCGTCCCCGTCCCCTCCCCCGGTCACCGAGACCGTCACGTCGTAGAGCGGCTGCCCGCCGTGACCCCGCGGCCACCACAGCTCGGGGTCGTCGACGACCACCTGCACGACGGTGGAGTCCGCGCCCGGCTCGACCCGCGCCTCCTGCGTGACGGCGCCGACGGTCGCCCGGACGGTCACCGGCTCCGCCGCCGCCCCGGCCGAGGCCCCCGCCCGCTCGAGGTCGACGTGCACGTCGACGACGCCCCGCGACCCGTCGACCGTGACGACCGGTCGGACCGACGCCAGCCGCACCGACGACCACGACTCGAGCGTCACCGGCCTCCAGATGCCCGAGGTCGCCGTGTCGAGTCCCCAGTCCCAGCCGAAGCTGCACGCCATCTTGCGGATCGCGTTGTAGGGGTGGTGGTTCACGTGCGGCCGGTAGCCGAGCGCCAGGCTCTGCGCGTCGGCGTAGGCCACGGGCGACCCGAAGCGCACCTCGAGATCGTTCGACCCCTCGCGGAGCCGTCCGTCGACCCCGACCCGGTAGGTGCGGTGCTGGTTGCGCGTCTCGGCGACGACCTCGCCGTTGAGCAGCACGGTGGCCACGGTGTCGAGGCCCGCGAAGACCAGCTCGTGACGGTCGTGCCCGTCGGGCCGCCAGTCGAAGGTCGTCGCGTACGACCAGTCGGCCTGGCCGATCCAGGCGAGCAGGTGCTCGTTCGCGTCCAGGTACGGGTCGACGATCAGGCCGGCCGCCAGCAGGTCGGTGTGCACCGTGCCCGGGACGGTCGCGGGCACGTCGACGGCCGCGATCTCGGGAGGCACGGGGCCCGCGGTGCTGCGCAGGCTCCAGCCGGTGTGCAGGGGACGGACGGCGCGCTGCGTCGCGCGGGTCGTGGTGCCGGTGGCCGTGGGGCCGGTGGTGGTTGGGGTGGTCTCGGTGGTGGTGGTCTCGGTGGTGCTCATGTCGCTCCCAGCGATCGAGGGTGTGGCGTGGAGTCGGGCGAGGGTCAGGCGCGGGCGGCGCGCCGCTCGGCGATGCGCTTCTCGGGGTCGGGCGCGGCCTCGGCGAGCTGCTGCGTGTAGGGGTGCTGCGGGTTCAGGATGACCTCGTCGGGGGTCCCGCGCTCGACCACCTGCCCCTTGTACATCACGAGGATCTCGTCCGAGAAGTGGCGGGCCGTCGCCAGGTCGTGCGTGATGTAGAGCACGCCGAGGTCCTCCTGCCGCTGCAGGTCGGCCAGCAGGTTGAGCACCCCGAGCCGGATCGACACGTCGAGCATCGAGACCGGCTCGTCCGCGATGAGGATGCGCGGCTCGGGCGCCAGGGCCCGGGCGATCGCCACGCGCTGCCGCTGCCCACCCGACAGCTCGTGCGGTCGACGCGCGGCGACGTCGGCGGCCGGGCCGAGCTGCACCCGCCCGAGCAGGTCGCGCACCTTCTCGTCGACAGTCGAGCGGGTCGCCTTGCCGTGCAGCAGCAGCGGCCGCGCCAGGTGGTGCCCGATCGAGTGGAACGGGTTGAGCGAGGCGAACGGGTCCTGGAAGACCATCTGCACGTCGCTCCGGTAGCGACGGAGGGCCTCGCCGTGCCGGGGCGCGACCGCACCGTCGAGCACGATCGAGCCGCTCGTCGGCCGTTCGAGCTGCAGCAGCATCTTGGCGATGGTCGACTTGCCGCTGCCGCTCTCGCCGACCAGGGCCACCGTCTTGCCGGCCTCCAGCGTGAAGCTGACGTCGTCCACCGCGCGCAGGCGACCCTTCTCACCCCGGCCCCCGCGCACCCGGTAGTCCTTGACGACGTTCCGGAACTCGAGCGTGCTCACGCCGCGCCTCCTGTGCTCGTGGCGACGGAGGTCGCCCGTTCGTGCCCCGAGGAGGCGCGGGTCGCGCCGTCCCCGGCCGTCTCGTCGACCCCGCTGCGGATGAACGCCCCGCGGTCGCCCGTGAGGCTCGGGAACGACCCGAGCAGCTTCTTCGTGTACTCGTGCTGCGGGTTCGTGTACAGCTCGGTGGACTCCCCGATCTCCACGATCTCGCCCGCGCGCATCACGGCGATGCGGTCGCTGATCTCGAGCAGCAACGGCAGGTCGTGCGTGATGAAGATGACCGCGAAGCCCAATTCGTCGCGCAACCGCCCGATCTCGCGCAGGATCTCGCGCTGCACCACGACGTCGAGGGCGGTGGTCGGCTCGTCCATGATCATCATCTGCGGGCCGAGGGCTAGGGCCATCGCGATCATCACGCGCTGGCGCATGCCGCCCGAGAGCTCGTGCGGATACGACCGGAGCCGGTTGCGGTCGACCCCGACGGTCTCGAGCAGCTTGCCCGCCCGCTCGACGCGGTCGGCCTTCTTCCAGTACGGCCGGTGCGTCTTGAAGACGTCCTCGAGTTGGGCCTGGATCGTCGTCACCGGGTTGAGCGCGTTCATCGCCCCCTGGAACACCATCGACAGCTTGTCCCAGCGGAACGCCCGCAACGCCTTGTCGTCGAGCTCGGGCAGCAGGATGTCGGCGCCCTCGGCGTCGTGGAAGACCACCCGACCGCCCGTGATCACGGCCGGCGACCCGAGCAGCCGGTTGATGCCGTAGGCGAGCGTCGTCTTGCCGCAGCCCGACTCGCCCGCCAGCCCGAGGATCTCGCCCCGGGCCAGCTCGAAGCTGACGTTCTTGACGGCGTGCACGGGGTGCTCGACGGCGTAGTCGACGCTGAAGTCCTCGACGGTCAGGACGGTGCTCATGCGGTGGCCCCCTCGGTGGTGCCGGCGGCGGCCTCGGCCCGCGCCAGTCGCTTGCGGTCGGCCCGGCTGACGCCGGCCCGGGTCTGGTCGCGCAGCTTCGGGTTGATGATCTCGTCGATGGCGAAGTTCATCAGCGACAGCGCGCACCCCAGCAGCGCGATCATCAGCCCCGGCGGCACGAACCACCACCAGGCGCCGAGTCGCAGCGCGAGCCCGTTCTGCGCGAAGTAGAGCATCGAGCCCCAGGTGAACTGGCCCGAGACGCCGAGCCCCAGGAACGACAGTCCCGCCTCGGCGAGGATCGCGAAGATCACCGCGAACAAGAACTGGCTGGCCAGCACGGGCAGCACGTTGGGCAGGATCTCGACGGCGACGATGCGCCAGGTCTTCTCGCCCGACACCCGCGACGCGGCGACGTAGTCGCGCGAGCGCAGGCTCAGCGTGATGGCGCGCAGCACGCGGGCGCTGGCCGCCCAGCTCGTGATGACGATCACGAAGGCGATCACCACGAGGCCCTTCTGCGGCACGTAGCTCGACACGATGATGGCGAGCGGCAGGCCGGGGATGACCAGCACGACGTTCGAGAACAGCGAGAACGCCTCGTCGACGAACCCGCCGACGTAGGTGCCGATCACGCCGAAGACGATGGCCAACGCCATCGCGACGACGCCGACCAGCACGCCGATCAGCAGCGAGCCGCGGGTCGCGTACGCCAGCTGGGCGAAGACGTCCTGCCCGGTCTGCGTGGTGCCGAGCAGGTGCTCCCCGCTCGGGGCGCTCAGGCCGACGTCGCTGATGGCCTGCGGGTTCTGGACGACGAAGGGGAAGACCAGGCCGAACAGGGCGATGGCGGCGATCATGCCCGCCCCCACCCAGAGCTTGGGCGTCACGTGCGGGAAGACCCGCTTGAGGCCCTTCCGGCCGGTGCCCGCGCCGCTGTCGCCGGTGGGCGAGTTCGGGTCGGCGAGTTGGCCGAGGTCGATCGTGGACATGCTCGTCGTCCTAACGCTTGGCGCGCGTGCGCGGGTCGATGAAGCCGTACATCAGGTCGACGATGAAGTTCGTCCCCAGCACGGCGAGGGTGATGACCAGGAAGATGCCCTGCATCAGCGCGTAGTCGTTGTTCTGCGTCGCCGTGAAGAGCGCGTTGCCGATGCCCGGGTACGAGAACACCTGCTCGGTCACGATGGAGCCCGACACGACGAACCCGAGCGAGATCGCGAAGCCCGCGAACTGCGGCAGCACCGCGTTGCGGGCCGCGTAGCTCTGGCGGATGCGCATCGGCGACAGGCCCTTGGCCTCGGCGGTGACGATGTAGTCCTCGCTGAGGGTCGACACCATCATGTTGCGCATGCCGAGCAGCCAGCCGCCGACCGACGAGATGATGATCGTCAACGCCGGCAGCGTGCCGTAGAGCACCGCGCTCTGGACGAACGTCCAGTTGAGCCCCGGAGTCGCCTCGTACACGTTGTAGCCGCCCGACAGCGGGAACACCCGCAGGACGCTGCCGAACACGTACAACAGGATGAGCGCGAGCCAGAAGTACGGCACCGCCTGGAACATCGTCGTCACCGGGATGAAGTTGTCCAGCACCGAACCGCGCTTCCAGCCGGCGAGGGTCCCGAGCCCCACCCCGAAGACGAACGACAGGATCGTCGCGATGCCGATCAGGGCGATCGTCCACGGGATGGCCTGGCCGATGATGGTCGACACCCCGGCCGGGAAGTACGACACCGAGATGCCGAGGTCCCCCCGGGCCAGGTTGCCGAGGTACTGCACGTACTGCGAGAACAGGGGTTCGTCCGAGTCGGAACCGAGAAGGAGGCGCAGGCTGGTCACGGTCGCCTCGCTGACCGGTCCCTTCTGCTGCATCTTGGCCAGCAGGATGTCCACCGGGTCACCGGGCAGCAACCGCGGGATGAAGAAGTTCAGCGTCAGGGCCGCGAACAACGCGACCGCGTAGAAGCCGACCTTCTGCGCGACGTACCTCATCCGCGCCTCCTGACCTTCTCGGTCCCGACCACGATCACTTGAGCTTCAGGTTCAGGACGGTCTGGGCGTTGTCCCAGGTCTTCCACGTCGCCGGGAAGTTCTCGGTGTCGTCGTCCCCCGTGGGCCAGCCGGTCACCTTCGCGCTGTTGAACTCGGTCAGCGTGGACTGCAGCAGCACGGGGATGTACGGCATGTCCGCCACGATCTCCTTCTGTATCGTGAAGTACTGCTCGGTCTTGGCCGCGACGTCGTCGGTCTGCTCGGCCGCGACGATCGCGGCGTCGACGGTCGGGTTCGAGTAGCGGGCGAAGTTGTTGATCGCCTGCTCGCCCACCGGCGAGGTCGTCGTCGAGTCGAAGTTGCCGTTGTAGAGGTAGTACGGGTCGGTCGACGGGCCCTGGCCGAGCGAGTCCATCGTCAGCTGGAACTGCCCGTTGTTTCGGGCGGCGACCCACTCGTTGTACGACTTGGCGCTCTGCGTGATCTCGATGCCGACCGCGCGCAGCTGTTCGGCCATGGCGTCGATCGCCGCGATGTAGTCCGAGTAGCCGGTGACGACCTGGATCTCGAGCTGCAGCTTCTGGCCGTCCTTGGCGTAGATGCCGTCCGAGCCCTTCGCGTAGCCGGCCGACTGCAGGAGCGCGTCGGCGCCCTCGGTGTCGGCCGTCATCGGCGTCTCCTTCTCGACGTCGGGGCTGATGTAGTCGTCGTCACGACCGAGGGTCATGAAGGTCGGCGAGATCTGCTTGTTCGTGCCCGAGAAGGCCAGGTCGTTCAGCTGGTCGCGGTTCATCGCCTTGTAGATCGCCTGGCGCACGGCCGGGTCGGTCTGCGGGCCCGTGCAGCCGAGGTCGGCGTTCGAGCAGGTCATCAACGTGATCTGCTGCAGCGGGGTGGCCACGTAGCTGACGTCGGGGTTGCTGCCGAGCACCTTGTCGGCCTCGGGGATGAAGATGCTCGACCAGTCGAGGTCGCCGCCGACGATCGCGTCGGTGGCCGAGGTGTTGTTCGCCAGGGCGATGTACCGGATGCTCTTGACCTCGGGCTTGCCCGACTGCCAGTAGTTCGGGTTCGCCTTGTAGACGTAGCTCTGCGGGGTGAAGGTGTCGAGCATGTACGGCCCGGTGCCGATCGGCTTCTCGACCGGGTCGGTCGCGATGTCGGACAGCTTCGAGAAGACGTGCTCGGGCACGATCGCGGCCTGGCCGAGGATGTCCGGGCCCTTGACGAACGAGGTGTCGGCGAAGGTGAAGACCACCGTGTCGTCGTCCGTGGCCTCGACGGTGCCCTCGAACCCGACGCGGTTCAGCTCGGGCTTGTCGAGCATCGTCTGGAACGTGTACGCGACGTCGTCCGCCGTGAAGTCCTCGCCGTCGCTCCACTGCACGCCGGTGCGCAGGTCGACGGTCAGCTCGGTGCCGTCGTCGTTCCACTCGTACTCCTCGCCCAGCATGGGCTTGGGGTCGGCGCCGGTGAGCACGTTGTAGTAGAAGAGCTGCTCGTAGAGCAGGCCCTGCGAGGTGCTGTCGGCCGTGGCCGAGAACGGGTTGAAGTTGGCCGTGAGGTCGCCCGCCGGGCCCGTGTTGGCGGTGATGCCGCCTTCGTCGCCGCCGCTCGAGGCGGTGCAGCCGGTGAGCGCGAGGCCCGCGGCGGTCGCGAGTGCGATCGCACCGAACCCGACCCGTCGGCGGTTGGTCATGGAGAGAGGCATCGTCGACCCTTCGTCGTGCCAGGCGCCGTCGCCTGGTCCCGGGGTCTTTCTTAGACGACTTACGTAAGCGAGTCAAGAAAGTCGTGAGGACGTGTCGGGATCGTGACCCGCACCTCCTGCGGTGCCGCGACGAACCACACCGGCCCGACCCGCGCTCGCCCGGCCCGCACCACACCGCGTTTCGTGCACGGCACCCCGACTAGACGCGGTGTGCTGCACGGAACGCGGCGCGGAGACGTGCGGGCCCGCGGGCAGCGGGTGCATGCTGTGCGGCGCACCTTCCCCACGCACCACACCGCGTTTCGTGCACGGCACCCCGACTAGACGCGGTGCACTGCACGGAACGCGGCGCGGAGACGTGCGGGCCCGCCCGGGCCGCCGACCGGGCGCGGTGCAGTGCACGACTCGCGATGCCGAGGAGGCGCGGGCCGGGTCCGGGCACCGTCGCGGGGTCAGCGCGAGATGGCGCGTTGCACGACGAGGGCGGCCGCACCGATCGCGGCCGCGTCGCGCGGGTCGGTCGAGACCTCGACCCTCGTGGTGTGCACGCCCCGCGAGAACGCCGTGCGGGCCAGTGCCTCGACGGCCGCCCGGGCGTAGATCGAGCCGGCGACCGCGACTCCGGGTCCGCTCAGCACGACGCGGTCGAGGTCGAGCAGGTTGGCGAGCGTGACGACCCCCGCGGCGAGCTGCTCGGCGGCGCGCGTGACGAGCCCGTCGGCCGCGGCGTGACCGGCGATCGCCGCGCGGGCGAGCAGGTCGAAGTCGCGCGCGACCCCGCCCGGTGCCCAGGCGAGGCCGAGGTCGTCGAACGCGGCGGCGTCGCGACGGGCCCGGGCGACGACGGCCCCGGGCGACGCCGCGAGCTCGAGGCAGCCGCGGTTGCCGCAGTAGCAGGGCTCGCCGTCGAGGTCGATCGACACGTGGCCGAGCTCTCCGGCGCCCGAGCTCGCGCCCCGGTGCAGGGCCCCGTCGAGCACGATGCCCGAGCCCACCCCCGTGCCGAGGTAGACGCAGGCGAAGGTCTCGGAGCGCGGCACCTGGCGGCTCCAGAACTCGCCGAGCGCGGCGGCCGCCGCGTCGTTGTCGACGATCACGGGCAGGCCGAGGCGCAGGGCCAGCGCGGCGTGCAGCCCGGCGTGGAGGGCGCTCTCGGTCGAGCGGGGCCCGGTGCGCACCCCGTGGGCAAGGGTGGCGCGGGGGCCGACGACGGCCAGGCCGGCCACCGCCCCGCTCGCGAGGCCGAGGCTGCCGACGACGTCGTGGAAGCCGTCCACTATGCGGACCGCGGCGGCCGTGACGTCGTCGGACGCGGCGGGGCCGGCGTCGACCTGCAGGCGCCCGACGACTCCCCCGCGCATGTCGGTGACGACGTAGGTGAGCGCGTCCTCGCCGATCTGCACGCCCATGCCGTAGACGGCACGCGGGTTGATCTCGACCATCGTGCGCGGCTTGCCACCGGTCGACGCGACCCGGCCGGTCTCCCGGACGAGCCCCTCGTCCAGCAGCCGCCGGACGATCGTCGAGATCGACGCCTGCGTCAGCCCGCTGGCCTGGGCGAGCTCGACGCGGCTGATCGGGCCCGACGACCGCACGAGGTCGACCACGAGGTCGCGGCTGGTCTGCGGCGCCGGCTGGGGCGCCGGCTGCGAGGCGGGCTGCGCCGTGGGCTGTGCCGGGGTGGGCGCCGAGGTGCGCGACCGCCACGGCGTCGCGGGCCGGGCAGGGGGGTGCGTCGGGGTCCGGTCGGGGTCGCGGGTCACCACGGGCGTCGCTCCGACCTGTCGGGGGCTGTAGGTTCGGGCGCATGACCGACTCGATCGTCGACACCCGGGTGGCCCCTGCCGGGCCGGGCGACCGCCGTCGTGTCGGTCTCGCCCTCGTCCGCCCCGGCGAGATCTTGGGGGCGGAGCCGTTCTACCACGAACTCATCGCCGGCATCGAACGGGTGCTGCGCCCCCGCGGCCACACCCTGCTGCTGCAGGCCCTCGCCGACCGCGACGCCGAGCTGTCGGCCTACCGGCGGTGGGCGGCCTCGGGCGACTTCGGCGCGGTCGTGCTCGTCGACCTCACCGACGACGACCCCCGACCGGCCCTGCTGCGCGAGCTCGGCCTGCCCGCGGTCGTGCTCGGCGACCCTGCCCTCTCGGGAGACCTGCCCGCCGTCTGGACCGGCGACGGCGTCGCCATGCGCGACACCGTCGCCGCGCTCGTCGCGGACGGGCACCGTCGACTCGCGCACGTGTCGGGCCCGGTGGCGCTGCTGCACACGCAGGTCAGGCAGGAGGCGCTGGTCGCCGCGAGTCGCGCCTCCTCGTCCGTCGTCGAGACGATCGAGGGCGACTACTCGTGGGACGCCGGCGCGGCCGCCCTCTCGCGTCTGCTCTCGGGGCCGACGCCGCCGACGGCCGTCGTCTTCGACAACGACCAGATGGCGCTCGGCGGCCTCGCCGCGGCGCAGCGACTCGGGGTCGAGGTGCCGACGCGACTGACGCTCGTCGCGTGGGACGACTCGTCGCAGTGCCAGTTGTCGACGCCCCCGCTCTCGGCGGTCAGCCACGACGTGCAACGCCTCGGCGAGGTGGCGGCGGGCATGCTGCTCGGCGTGCTCGCGGGAGAGGCCGTGGCGTCGGTCGAGGCGCCACCCGCGTCGCTCGTGCGGCGGGGGTCGTCGGGGCCCGCGCCGGTCTGACGCCCCGCCTGCCGAGCCGCCGGCCCCGGCGTCGACTCTCACCCAGGTGAAACAGGGGTGACGCGACAACCACCCTGCGCATTCCGGACAGTTCGGTGGGTTTCTCTCAGCTTACGGATAGGTTCGATGGGCACGGGGGGCTCCCTTCGTGCTGCGTGTCTCACCCGGCGCTGGGCCGGGGGCGGACAAGCGATGACGCTTGCACCACCGATCAAGAAAGCACTCACCACGTGATCACCAAGTTCTCCTGGCGCCGTGCGGTGGCCGTCCCGGCCGTCCTCACGCTCGCCCTCGGAGGGGCCCTCCTCTCCACCACGGCGGCCCAGGCCGTCGACAGTGACCTGATCGTCACCTCGCCGACCGCCGCCTCGACCACGGACTCGCGTCTGGTCACCGTGGCGGGTACGGCGATCGCCGACGCCAACGTGATCATCAAGGACACCGACACCGACGGAGCCGTGCTCGCCCGCACGACCACCGACGCCAGCGGCGCCTTCTCGACGACGATCCAGTACCCCGACACGGCGATCGTGGCGCAGACCATCTTCGTGGACGGCGAGAAGGGCTTCAGCGGCTTCGACCCGACCGTCACGCGCTCGTTCAGCCTGCCCGCCGTCGCCCCGGTCGAGGTCTTCGCGGTCACGACCCCCGAGGTCGGCCAGCAGCTCGCCTCGCGCACCGTCACCTTCTCGGGCACCGGCATCTCGGGTTCGACCGTCAACGTGCTCGGCACCGACGGCAACCGCCTCCCCGGCACCGGCGCCGTCGCCGTCGTCGGCGGCCAGTGGTCGCTCCAGTACACCTACCCCGAGACCGTCGACCGCAACCAGAGCGTGCGCGTGACCCAGGTCACGGGTGGCTCCGGGACCGGCGACGCCCCCGTCGCGTTCGTCCTGCCCCAGGGCCAGACGCTCGTCGTCGAGACGCCCGCCGCGGACACCACCACCGCCACGCGTACCGTCACCTTCTCGGGAACCGGCAACTCCGGCTCGACCGTCAACGTCCTCGGCGCCGACGGCAACCGCCTCCCCGGCACCGGTGCGATCGTCGTCGTCGACGGCCGCTGGACGCTCGACTACACCTACCCGGACGACGCCACGGTGGCGCAGTCCGTCCGCGTGACCCAGGTCACGGGCGGCGCGGGCTCGGGTGACGTCCCCCGCTCGTTCAACCTGCCCGCCGTGGTCGTCCCGCCGACCGACGTCGTCCTCGACGCCCCGGTCATCACCTCGCCCACCCAGGGTCAGGTCGTCGTCGGTGACCAGGTCACCTTCGAGGGCACCGGCACCCCCGGCTCGAACATCCTGCTGGCCGTCGTCCCGACGGACCAGCTGGACGAGCTCGAGGCCACCGACAACAGCCGTGCCGCCGCGGTCCCCGCCGACCCCGCCGACCCGATCGTCGTCGACGCCGCCGGCAACTGGACCGTCACCCTCGCCCTGACGCCGAACGACTACACGGCCGCCGCCGTGTCGTTCCTCCTCGACGCCGACGGCGCGCCGGTGCTCGACGCCGCCGGTCAGCCGATCGTCTCGGACCCCTCGGCCGACGTCGCGTTCAGCCTCGTCGCCGCCGTGGCGCCCGCAGCCCTGCCCGCCACCCCGATCGCCACCGGCACCACGGGCCTGGCGTACACGGGTAGCGAGGGCACCGAGGCCGCCATCGGCATCGGCGCCGCCGTGCTGCTGCTCGGCTCGACGCTGATGGTCCTCGCTCGCCGCCGCGCGAAGCTCGCGACCACCGACGTGGCCGGCGAGTAACACCCGCACCACGACGACGGCCCCCGTCGCTGCCTCGGCAGCGGCGGGGGCCGTTCCGCGTCCGGCGGCGGCCACACCCGGCCCCCGGTTCCCCCGGTCCCCTTCGCAGGTGTCGCACCGCCGGATGAACGTCGCACCTTCCACTTCGGCGGTGCGATGCTCATCCGGCGGTGCGACACGGCGCGGACCGCTCAGGCCCGGGACGCACGAGCGCCCCCGCCTCGAGAGGCGGGGGCGTTCGGTGTTCGAGAGGTGTGACGACGGCCGGTGGTGGAGATGGGGGGAATTGAACCCCCGTCCATCGCTGAGATTGCACGCATTCTACGGGCGTAGCCAGATGAGGCGTTCTGCTCGGCTCCGACCTTTGTTACTGGCTTCTAGGTCGACGAGCCCAGCCCGAGTGCAAGTCCCGTGTGACCCCCAGGCGTAGTCACACAGCAAGCCATCTAAATGACGTCAGGATCTGGTTAGAAGGCGGTCACCAGACTGACGGACTCCATGTGGCTCTACTGCTTACGCAGCGAGAGCGAAGTCAGTGCGCTTGTTATTGGCACTTATTGTTTTCCAGAGATCGTTTACGAGATAACCCTGGATCCTCGGCCCGCTTCTCGTTCGCACACAGGCGATGTCGAAACCGATCATCCCCATGAGGGGGCCGTCGTCACACGCTCTTGAATTACCAACGCACGTTTCCGTGCGGCCCATCAGTCTACGTCGTCCGACGCGTTCGCGCCACCGTCGGCGACCCGCCCGCCCGTGCCCGATGACCGACCGGTCACTCCCCCAGGTGCTTGCGCGCCGACATCGCCGACTGCGCCTCGCGCGTCGCGGTGCGCTCGCGCAGGGTCTGGCGCTTGTCGTACTCGCGCTTTCCCTTCGCGAGGGCGATCTCGACCTTGGCCCGACCGTCGCTGAAGTAGATCTTGAGCGGGACGACCGTGAAGCCGCCCTCTTTGGTCTTCTGCCCGATCTTGTCGATCTCGTGGCGGTGCAGCAGCAGTTTGCGCTTGCGCCGGGGTGCGTGGTTGTTCCAGGTGCCCTCGGTGTACTCGGGGATGTGCACCGCGTCGAGCCAGGCCTCGCCGGCGTCGACGAACGCGTACCCGTCGACCAGCGACGCGCGGCCCTGTCGCAGCGACTTGACCTCGGTGCCGCTCAGGACGATGCCCGCCTCGTACGTCGTCTCGATCGTGTAGTCGTGGCGCGCGCGGCGGTTCGTGGCCACGACCTTCTCACCGCGTTCTTTCGCCACGCTGGCCTCCTGGTCGTTCGGGTGGGGGTGCTGCCGACAGGCAGCCGTTCAGTATACAGCGAAGGAGGCGCGGTGCCCGTCTGACGGACACCGCGCCTCCTTCACGGGGCCGGCTTCTAGACCTTGAGGTAGCGCCTGATGGCGACGTTCGCGCTGAGGGCTGCGAGCAGGATGCCGACGACGATGACGATCGGCACGACCAGGGCGGCGTCCCGCAGGCCGATGAACGGCGTGCCCTGGAAGGTCACCGCCAGGTAGCCCTTCACGAAGAAGTTCACGATCGCGACGATCGCCCCACCGGCCAGCAACGAGCCCACGAGGGCCGCGATCACCCCCTCGAGGATGAACGGCGTCTGGATGAACCGGTTGGACGCCCCGACCAGGCGCATGATGCCGAGTTCTCGACGCCGGCTGAACGCGCTCAACCGGATGGTCGTGGCAATCAGCAGCACGGCAGCGATCAACATGAGGGAGGCGATGCCGATGGCCGTGTAGCTCGCCGCGTTCAGCACCGAGAAGATCGGGTCGAGGTACCCGCGCTGGTCGACGACGCTCTGGACGCCGGCCAGGCTCGACAGGCTCTCGGTCAGGACGTCGGACTGCGTCGGGTCCTTGAGGTTCACCCAGAAGGTCTCGTTGAGGTACGCCGGCTGCACGAACTCGGTGGCCGGGCTGTCGGCGAACTGCTGCTTGAAGCGGTCGTAGGCCTGGGTCTGGTCCTCGAAGTAGAACTTGTCGACGTAGGGAGTCAGGACGTCGCTGTCGAGCTGGGCGCGGACGCCGTCGATCTGGTCCTCGGTCGCCATCGCCCCGGTGCAGTTGCCGGTCGTGTCGGTGTCGGTGCAGAGGTAGACGGCGACCTGGGCCTTGTCGTACCAGTAGCCCTTCATCTGCGTGATCTGCATCTGCAGCAGGGCCGCGGTTCCGACGAAGGTCAGCGAGATGAACGTGACGAGCACGACGGAGATGACCATCGAGGCGTTGCGACGGAGGCCGCTGCCGACCTCGCTCATGACGAGTCCGAGTCTCATGCGTCGGCCCCTCTCGTGCTGAGGTCCTCGACCCCGATGGCCTGGATGGGCACCGCCTGGGTCTGGTAGCCGCCGTGACGCTCGTCGCGGAGGATGTTGCCCGCGCTGAGCTCGATCACCCGTCGTTGCATCTGGTCGACGATGCCCGCGTCGTGGGTCGCCATGATGACCGTCGTGCCGCCGGCGTTGATGCGCTCGAGCAGGGTCATGATGCCGGCGCTGGTCGACGGGTCGAGGTTGCCGGTGGGCTCGTCGGCCAGCAGGATCGCCGGCTTGTTGACGATCGCACGGGCGATGGCGACGCGCTGCTGCTCGCCGCCCGAGAGCTCGTGCGGCAGACGGTGCTGCTTGCCGACCAGGCCGACCATCTTGAGGACGTCGGGCACGGCCTCCTGGATGAAGCCCTTGCTCTTGCCGATGACCTGGAGGCTGAACGCGACGTTGTCGAACACGTTCTTCTGCGGCAGCAGCCGGAAGTCCTGGAACACGACGCCGAGGTTGCGCCGGAAGTAGGGCACCTTGCGGCTCGAGAGCGTCCCCAGACGCTGCCCGAGGACGTGGATCTGGCCCTGGGACGGCTTCTCTTCCTTCAGCACGAGCCGCAGGAAGCTCGACTTGCCGGAGCCGCTCGCCCCGACGAGGAACACGAACTCGCCCTTGAGGATCTCGAGGGTGACGGCGTTCAGCGCGGGCCGGGGGTTGCCGACGTAGACCTTGGTGACTTCATCAAACCGAATCATGACGGGGATCACCCTAAGTGCGGCCGGCGACGATCGCTGCAGCGACTCGCTGCGGCGGGGCGGCTATGGATGTGCTGGGAGCCGCCGGGCGGGCGACGCCCGGTCAGTCCTGGTCGTCGCGCTTGCGCCAGCGGATGCCCGCCGAGATGAAGCCGTCGAGATCGCCGTCGAAGACGTTCGAGGGGTTGTTGACCTCGTGCTCGCTGCGCAGGTCTTTGACCATCTGGTAGGGCGCCAGCACGTAGCTGCGGATCTGGTCGCCCCAGCTGGCGGTGATGTTGCCCGCCAGCTCTTTCTTCTTGGCGTTCTCGGCCTCTTTCTGCAGCAGCAGGAGGCGCGACTGCAGCACGCGCATGGCGGCGGCGCGGTTCTGGATCTGGCTCTTCTCGTTCTGCATCGAGACGACGGTGCCGGTCGGGATGTGCGTCAGCCGCACGGCCGAGTCGGTCGTGTTGACGCTCTGACCGCCGGGGCCCGAGGACCGGAAGACGTCGACGCGGATGTCGTTCTCGGGGATGTCGATCGACTCGGTCTCTTCCATCAGCGGGATGACCTCGACCGCGGCGAAGCTGGTCTGGCGCTTGCCGGCGGCGCCGAAGGGGCTCATGCGCACGAGCCGGTGCGTGCCGGCCTCGACGCTGAGCGTGCCGAACGCGTAGGGGGCGTCGATCTCGAAGGTGGCGCTCTTGATGCCGGCTTCTTCGGCGTAGCTGGTGTCCATGACGGTGGCGGACATGCCGTGCTTCTCGGCGTAGCGCAGGTACATGCGCAGCAGCATCTCGGCGAAGTCGGCGGCGTCGACCCCGCCGGCCCCGGCGCGGATCGTGATGACGGCCGGGCGCGGGTCGTACTCGCCGTCGAGCAGCGTCTGCACCTCGAGGACGTCCATCATCTTCTGCAGGGCCCTGAGCTCGGCATGGGCCTCGTCGGCGCTCTCTTGGTCGTCGCCGTCGTTGGCCATCTCGACGAGCACCTCGAGGTCGTCGAGCCGCGCCTCGGTGGTCTCGAGCTTCTCGAGCTCGGACTGCCGGTGGCTGAGGGCGCTGGTGACCTTCTGGGCGTTGTCGGTGTCGTCCCACAGGTCGGGGGCCGAGGCCTGTTCGCTGAGTTCGGCGATCTCGGCGACGAGACGGTCTTGCCCGATCACCGCACGGATGTCTTCGAACGTGGCCCGGAGGGCGGCAATCTGCTCAGAGAAATCCAGTGCGATCATGGTCCCCGAGCTTACCCGGCCCGCGTGGGCCGGGCCTGCCCGTGCCCCGCGCCTCCCGGCCGAGGCGCGGGGTCACGTCTCATCCGCAGTACTCGGGCGGGGCGATCCGCGTCGTGCCCACGCTCATCTGGGTGATCCGGTCGGAGGACCCCACCACGAACACGAGGTAGCGCCCGTCGTCGCCCGCGACGGCGTACTGCGTCCCGTAGTTCTCGTCGTGGTCGAGCGTGAGCTCGGCGTCCGGGTACGCGGCGAGGAGTCGTCCCTCGTCGTCGCCGAGGCCGATGCCGGACGCGGTGCGGGGGGTGGCGCTCGCGAGGGCGGCCGGATCGACCGCCAGGGCGGAGGAGACGGTCGCGATCTCGGTCGTGTCCTGCGACGATGCCCGCGAGAGGGCGAGGGTCAGCCCCCGTCCGTCCGAGAAGAACGACGCCGGACAGCCGGAGCCGTCGTCCGGCCCCCGCTCGAACGTCGTCAGCAGAGCGGCCTGGTCCTCGAGCCGGCCGCCGAGGACGAGCGGTCCGATGCGGTCGGTGGACACGACCCAGGTCGAGGGGGCCGCCGGATCGTCGACCGCCGGCGTCGGGGCCGCGGGTGGGACCGGTGTCGCCGACGGCGTCCCCGCCGGCTCGACCACGCCCGGCGACGTGCCGGGGTCGTCCTCGGGTCGGTCGGACGGGAGCGCGGTGGGCGCCGCCTCGCCGCTGCCCGACGGCAGGGTGCCGCCCCCGGCGAGCGCGACGCCCCCGACGGCCAGCGCCACGGCGGCCGCGCCGGCCACCGACAGCAGGACGACCCGCCGGCGACGGACCGAGCGGGCGCGGTCGGGTTCGCGCGCGACGGTCTCGATCAGGAGGCTGCGGACGGCCGCGGCCCGGTCGCGATCGAGGCCGTGCGCGTCGTGCGGGTTCCGCGCGTCGTGGGGGTATTGCCCGTCGTGTGGGCCGTTCGGTGCGTCGCTCATCGGTTCTCTCCGGTCAGGGTGGCGGGTCGTCCGGAGGCCGACTCGGAAGCCGACATCGCTCGGGCGAGTCGCGACTTGGCCCGCGACAGTCGGGACTTGACGGTCCCGACGGGCACGCCGAGAGCCTCGGCCGCGGTCGCCATCGGGAACTCCTCGAGCACGCAGAGCCCGAGGACGTCGCGATCGGCCTTGCCCAGGCCGTCCAGGGCGACTCTCAACCGCCGGTCCCGATCGACGACGTCGAGTCGCGCCGCGACGTCGTCGGCGGGATCGTCCACGTCGGCGTGCGGCGGCAGGGAGGCCAGGGCGATGCGGTGTCGACGGGTCGACCTCGCGAGGTTCTGGGCGACGTGGCCCGTGGTCACGAGCAACCACGCGAGGACCGACCCGTCGACGATGCGGACCGCGTCCCGACGGCGCCATGCCTCGAGGAAGACCATGGCCGTGACGTCCTCGGCGTCGTGCCGGTGCCGGCACAGCCGCAGGGCGTGGCCGTGCACCCGTGCCTGGTGGCGGTCGAAGACGGTCCCGAACGCGGCCGGGTCCCCCGCGACCGCCCGGGCCCAGACGTCGGCGTCCCCCGTCACCGGTCGTGCTCGCTTCTCGTCGTCATGTCGACGTCCCCTCTGATCCGTTGCTGCCTCCCGTACATGTCCGATCGCCCGGAAAGGTTCCCTCGTCTCCTCTCCCCGAGGTCGGCACCGGTCGGCCCGCGTCAGCGCCGGGCCACGCCCGCTTCCCGCAGGGCCACGTCGGCGAGGCGGCGGACGACCGCGGCATCCCCCGCGCGCCAGGCGGCCACCGGGTCGGGAGACACGGCGAGGGCGGCCTTCGCGTCGCGGCCGGTGAGTGCCCGCAGCGCGAGCAGGTCCTCGCCGCCCGGCAGGGCGAGCAGCGCACGGACCGAGGAGGCGCGGCGCACGAACGCGATCCGCCCGCGCAGCCAGACCCACAGCACCACGAGGCTCGGCACCCCGGCGACGACGAGTCCGGCGACCAACGCGGCCCGGGCCACGCCGTCCTGCTGCTGCCGTCCGGCGTCGGCGAGGGATTCTCCGGCCCCGCTGGCCCCGTCGAACGGGGCGCTGGCCGCACCGCCCACCAGCGGCAGCCCTTCCAGCGCGCGCGACGCGTCCTGCATGGTGCCCTGGAAGCCGGCCCCCGCCTCCTCGAGTTGCCTCCCGAGGTCGGCGAACGTGCCGATGAAGCTCGCGATGCTCACCCCGAGCACGACGAAGAGGACGACGAGGCCGACGGCCACGACGTCTCCGGTCACCTGGCGGGTCCGGACGAGGGGCGAGGCCGAGTAGAGCTGCATGGCCCCAGTCTGACGCGAGGCGGCCCGTGAGGCGCGACCCGCGCCTCCTCGGGTCGGTGACGACGACTACCGGGGCACGGTGCTGACGGGCCCCACCCGCGAGGTCGCGAGGTCGAGCGAGGTGACCGTCGTCGCTCCGGCCGACAGGGCCACCCGCAACGCCCCCACCTGGTAGGGGACGGTCGTCCACTTGTCGGGCGGGACGCCGGTCACGACGCCGCCCGGGTAGCCGGCCTGGTCGGGGCGCAGGTTCACCCTCAGCGACAGGACGGACGGCAGGCGGGTGGTCAGGGTGCCGAGCGCCGTGAGCACCGGGGCGAGCGTGGTCGAGAGGGTGCTGCCGAGGGTGGTGACCGGCGCGACGAGCGCGGAGCGGACGAGCGTGGCCACCGACGCGAGCAGCGACCCGGCCGAGCCCGTCAACGCGGCGAGCAGCGGGTTCAGCACGCTGCCGAGCACGGTGGAGAGCGCCCCGCTCAGCACCCGCGTGGTGACCACCGCCGTCGCCGTCGACGGGGACGCGAGCAGCTGCCCCAGCGTTCCCCCCATCGCGACGTCGACGGCGAGCACGTCGACGGGGACGCCGAGCACCGTCGCCCGCAACGTCACCGTCAACGCCACCGACAGCTGCGCCGCCGACACCGCGGACTGCAGCGCCGCCACGACCCGTTGGGTCAGGCCGTCGAGCATCGACCCGACCGTGGTCGTGATCGACGCCATCGCCGCCGCGCTCAGCACGAGCTCGGTGTTCGGGGCGAGCCCGTTCAGCCCGCCGGGCTGGCCGACCAGCGTGGCCAGGTCGACCGACACCACACCGGTCGAGGGGGTGATGGTGACCGTGCCGTCCGTGCTGGTGACCGACCCCGCGAGCACCGGGTCCACCGCCGACTGCAGGGCCAGGCCGGAGAGGGTGACCGAACCCGTGACCCCGCCCAGGCTCAGCAGGTTCGTGAGGCCGTTCACGGTGGCGAGCACGCCGTCCCGGACGGTCCTCGAGATCGTGCCGTTGACGCCCGTCAAGCCGGCGGCGGCCGTGTTCAGGCCCGTGACCGTGCTCGACACCTGACCCGACAGTCCCGCCACCGCCGGGCTGTGCAGCTCGAGGGCGAGACCGGCGATGCCGTAGTCGCGGGTCACCCCCGTCACGCTGCCGTCGCCCCAGATGCGGCTCTCGAGGGCTCGGCAGCCGTCGAGGGTCGCCGTCGATGCCACCGCGCCGACGGTCAGGTCGGCCCGGTCGAGGGCGGTCGAGGCGGGCAGCACCGAGGTGAGGCCGATGCGGGCGGGACCGGGCAGTGACGAGGCGGGGGTCGTCGGCGTCACGCCGAGCCCGCCCGAGTCGCTCACCAGACCCGCGGCGGCCGCCGCCGTGCCGGTCGGGGCGACCCGCGTGAACTGGTTCAGGGCTCCGGCCGACCCCGCCGGCAGGTTCGTGCCGAGCCCGGTCAGGTCGAGGCCGACGAGACCCGACCCCGCACTCGCCGACAGGGGATTGCGGAACGTCGTCGTGCCTCCCGCGTCCGTGGTCGGGGCGGGCGATGCCGGCACCGCGGTGACGACGCCGGAGCGGGTGCGCGTCAGGTCCGCCCCACGCACGGCCGCGACGGTGTCGAGGTCGGTGCCGGCCAGGCTGCCGCGCACGAAACGGCTGGACGCGGCGGCGGCGTACCCGGTGTCGGTGCCGCAGGTGAACTTCGTGGTGCCGACGAGCCCGTACGTGCGCTCGGAGTCGGTCCAGGCGGCGGTCGTCACGGGCGGCGGGGGCACGATGACGGCACCCACGACGGCGACGACGGCCGCGACGGCGACGACGGCCCGTCGCGCGGTGAGCGCCGCGACGAGGCGGGCGACACCCGTGGGGCGACGACGACGGCGGCCGTGCGTGCCGGTCACGACGTCACCGCCCGGCGTCGTCCGCGGAGGTGCAGCGAGAGGCCGACGACCAGGGCACCGGCACCCGCGATGGCCGGGCCGGACGAGAGGCCGCCGGTGAAGGCGAGCGCGCGCGGGGCGTCCACGCCGCTGAGGGTCACGTCGACGGGGCGTCCGTCGCCGGCGGAGTCGATGACGGGGGCGACGCCGCCGGGGCCGGTGCCGGTGCCGCCGGTGCCGGGCGCCGCCGGGTCCGCCCCGCCCGGGCCGGGACCGGCCGGGTCGCCGGGCACGGCGGTCGTGACGGTCGGCTCGGGCTCGGCCGGGAGGGTCGCGACGGGGTCCAGCGCCGTCGCCGTGATGCCGACGCCGACCCGGGCGCTCCGTCCCATGGACGAGGCGTCGTCGCCGCGCCCACCGGCGAGACCGAGGCTGACGAGCACGAAGACCCGGCCCGAGCCCCCGACCGAGCGCACCGGCCACGAGGGACTGCCGTCGACGAACGAGGAGGCGCGGGTCGGGGCGGTCACGGTCCGCGCCCCGGTCGCGCAGAGCGGCGTCGTCTCGACCCGCTGCCACTCGACGTCGCAGGTCTCGACCCCCAGCGTGAATCCGGCCTCGTCGTCGACGAGCGACCCCGAGCTGACGAGCTCGAGGCCGAGTGCCACCCGGTCGCCGGTCGTGACGTCGGTCGCGATCTGCCAGCGGCCCGGGGCCGCGGGCGCGATGTCCTCGGTGCCGGTCAGTTCGTCGGCCAGCACGAGGTGGCCGTCGAGGCCGGTCTCGGGCACGGGTTCGAGGGCACGGGCGGTGCCGGCCTGGACGGTGAGGGCACCGCCGAGCACGAACGCGGCCGTCCCCACGACGGCCAGGAGCGTCGTCGCGGCGCGGTGCCCGCGGGTCGTCCGGCCGCGGTGCGCACCGCGGCCGTGGTGCGCACCGCGGCCGTGGTGCTCGCAGCCCGGCCCGCCGGGCGCGCCGCCACTCGACTCCCCGTCCACGGTCGTCCTCACCCTCGGCGGACGGCGCCGCGTCGCGTCGGCCAGAAGGCCAGCACGACGGCGGCACCGACGACGGCGACCGCGAGCCCGCGGGCCGGCGGGGTCGACGTCGTCGTCAGGACGAAGCCGAGGCCCGGGGCCGAGGCGACGACGATCCGGGCGTCGCGCACGACGTAGGGGTCGCGGTCGTCCGAGTCGTTGGCGTCGCCCCGCAGCACGAGGGAGCGCGCGGCGGCGTCGCCGGGCACGGCGGTCGTCGAGACGACCCGGTGGGTCACGGGGACGTCGAAGCCGGGTCGGGGCACCGTGACCACGTCGCCGGGCCGCACGTCGGCCGCCGCGATCGCCCGGGTGACGACGGCGCCGCCCGCGGGCACGGTGGGACTCATCGAGCCGGTCAGGACGACCACGAGCGAGAGGCCGAGGACCGTCGAGACGGCGAGCCAGAGGAGGCAGACCGCGCCGACGAGGCCGACCACCGACAGCAGGAGCGTGCTGACGACGTCGACCGGTCGGCGGCGAGGGCGTCGGCGACGGCGCTCACGGCGATCCGCCCGGCGCGGCTCGACCTCGGGGCCCCGACGTTCCGCCCGGGGCCGGGTCACGGTGTCGACCACCGGTCGGCCCGTCACTCGACGCTGGTCGAGGCGAACTCCCACGCCGGGGCGGCGGTACGGCCCTGGAGCGTCGAGCTCGCCGACGTGGCGGCACTCGCCGGCAGGGTGACCTCGAAGCAGTAGAACTGCGTGGTGCCGGACGCGGCGGCGAGTCGTTGGGTGGCCGTGGCGCCCGTCGTCGAGAGCGAACCCGTGGCGATGGTCGTCGGCGCGGTGAACGCGGCGGCGGTGCAGGTCGGCGCGGCACCCCCGGCCGTGACCTCGACGGTCGCGACGCGGACGGTCAGGGCGCTGAAGAGCGCTCCCCCGGCATCGGCCACGGTCACGCCGGTGGCGGGCACCGCGGACCGGACCTGCACGTCGGCGGGGACGCTCGTCGTGGCCGTCGTCCGCAGGGCCACGCCCGAGTAGACGCTCTCGCCCGGGCTGAGGGTCTGCGCACCCGGCGTGAAGACCGTGCCGCGACCCGGTGCGGTCTCGTAGTCGGAGAAGCCCGCCGTGTAGGGCGAGGTGACGCTCTGCTGCACCTCGAACGTGCCGGTGCCGATGCCGGGGCCGCCCGTGCCGTCCCCGGCGTAGACCCACTCGCTGTCGGTCCAGGCGGCGACGGTGTAGCCGAGTCCGCCGACGACGAGCGCACCGCCCGCGGCGAGCGCCGCGACCTTGCGGAGGCGACGAGGTCTCGGCGCCGACCGGTCGAGCGTCGCGACGTCGTCGCGCGGGACCTCGTCGCGAGGGGTGTCGGAGGCAGAGCGGTGCTGCGACATGGTGGTGCTCCTGATCCGCGTCGCCTGGTGGGGGCGGCGCTCGGGGTGGTGCGATGGACGCCCGTGGTGAGCGGGCGGCGGGCCGGGATGCGGCGGCGGCGCGGGGTGGTGGGGCCCGGCCGGTGAGGCGTGCTCACGTGTGTTGGGGACGAGTACACCACCCCCGCGCGGGGGCGACAACCCACCCGTTCGGGGGTCGTGGCCGGGGTGCCCTTGCCCGGCGGGCGGATCAGCGGGCGCCGAGCACCGGGGCGCGGTCGGCGTAACCGGCCGTCGTGGCGCGCGCGACGGCGGTCGGGAGCGCCGCGAGCAGCGCGTCGACGTCGGCCTCGGTGCTCGTGTGGCCGATCGTCATGCGGAGCGCACCGCGGGCCGCGTCCGCCGGCAGGCCCATGCCGAGCAGCACGTGCGACGGTTCGGGGATGCCCGCCTGGCAGGCCGATCCGGTCGAGACGCTGACCCCGGCGGCGTCGAGCAGGAACAGCAACGAGTCGCCCTCGCACCCGTCGAAGGTGAAGTGGGCGTTGCCGGGCAGCCGGTCGACGGGGTCGCCCCGCAGCACGGCCCCGGGCACCGACGCCAGCACCCCGGCGATCAGCCGGTCCCGCAGCGGCTCGTAGGCCCCGTGCGGCTGCTCGGCCGCCACGGCGAAGGCGACGGCGGCCGGGGCGTCCTGCGTACCCGAGCGCACCTGTCGCTGCTGTCCGCCCCCGTGGATCAGGGGCACGACGGTCGCCGACCGCGACAGCACGAGCGCGCCGATGCCGATGGGCCCGCCGATCTTGTGGGCGCTGACGCTGAGCGCCGCGAGCCCGGAGGCCGCGAAGTCGATCGGCACCTGCCCGTAGGCCGCGACGGCGTCCGAGTGCACCGGCACCCCGTGGGCGGCGGCGAGCGCCACGACCTCGTCGACGGGCTGCATCGTGCCGACCTCGTTGTTGGCCCAGAGCAGGCTGACCAGGGCGACGTCGTCGTGCTCGTCGAGGGCCGCGGCGAGGGCGTCGACGCGCAGCCGGCCCTGCTCGTCGAGCGGCAGCCAGGTGACGACGGCGCCCTCGTACCGTTCGAGCCACTCGACGGTGTCGACGGTGGCGTGGTGCTCGCCGGCGGGGACGAGGAGGCGCGGCCGCGGTCGGTCGGACTGCCTCGCCCACCACAGTCCCTTGATCGCGAGGTTGACCGCCTCGGTGCCGCCCGAGGTGAAGACGATCTCGATCGGGTCGCAGCCGAGGGTCGCGGCCACGCGCTCGCGGGCCTCTTCGAGGACGCGCTTGGCGTTCTGGCCGGCCGAGTGGATGGACGACGGGTTGCCGACCGTGCCGAGCGCCTCGGCGTAGGCGGCGATCGCCGCCGGGTGCATCGGCGTGGTGGCCGCGTGGTCGAGGTAGACGCTCATGTTCGGGTCCTCAGGCTGGGTGGGGCGGTGACGCTCGATGATTTCGGGGCCGACACGCGCCTCCTCTACTGTAAACGCGTGACCGACCCCGACCCCCTGCGCGATCTCGGCATCCGTTCCGGCCCCGACGGGCCGACGCTGCGCGTCTGGTCGGCGTCGGCGTCCCGGGTCGACGTCGTGATCGACGACGCCCCGCACGACCGTGTCGTCCCGATGGTCCGCGACGTCCACGACGTGTGGAGCGCCACCGACGGCGCCCTCACCCCCGGGCGGCGGTACTGGCTGCGGGCGGACGGCCCCGCCGGGGGCGGCAACGCCTTCGACCCCTCGCTCGAGCTGCTCGACCCCTACGCGCGCGGGCTCGGTCGCACCGGACGCGGCACGTGGCAGTCGGCCGTCGTCGACGAGTCGTTCGACTGGGGCGGGGTGTCCAAGCCCCGCACGCCGCTCGACCGGGTGGTGGTCTACGAGGCGCACGTCCGCGGCCTCACCCGCCTGGCCCCCTTCGTGCCCGAAGAGCTGCGCGGCAGCTACGCCGGCCTCGCGGCCGAGTCGACCATCGCCTACCTGACCGGCCTCGGCGTGACGGCGGTGCAGCTGTTGCCCGTGCACCAGCACGTCGACGAGCAGCGCCTCGTCGCGCAGGGCATCGAGAACTACTGGGGCTACAACACCCTCGGCTACTTCGCCCCGCACGCCGCCTACGCCAGCCGCGACGCGCAGCTCGCCGGCGCCTCGGCGATCCTCCGCGAGTTCAAGGGCATGGTGCGCCTGCTGCACGAGGCCGGCATCGAGGTCTACCTCGACGTGGTCTACAACCACACGGCCGAAGAGGGCGAGGTCGGCGGCCCGGTCACGAGCCTGCGCGGTCTCGACGGCTCCGGCTACTACCGACACGACGCCGAGGGTCGGCCGGTCGACGTGACGGGGTGCGGCAACTCGCTCGACACGAGCACGCCGGCCGCCTCGCGGCTCGTCCTCGACTCCCTGCGGTACTGGGCCGACGAGGTGCAGATCGACGGTTTCCGCTTCGACCTCGCCGCCACGCTCGGACGCGGTGCGGACCACGTCTTCGAGCCCGAGCACCCGCTGCTGAGCGCGATCGTGGACGATCCGGCGCTCGAGGGCGTCAAGATGATCGCCGAGCCGTGGGACGTCGGCCTGGGTGGCTGGCAGACCGGCGCCTTCCCCGACGGCTGGATCGAGTGGAACGACCGGTTCCGCAACCGGGCCCGCGACTTCTGGCTGACCGACATCGCCGCGGCCCGGTCGCAGGGCGCTCCCCCGTCCGGGCTCGGCAGCTTCGCGTCGAAGCTCAGCGGGTCGAGCAACATCTACGCCCACGAGCGCGGTCCGCTGTCGGGCGTGAACTTCGTCACGGCGCACGACGGCTTCACCCTGCTCGACCTCGTCTCGTACGACGGCAAGCACAACCTCAGCAACGGCGAGGACAACCGCGACGGCACCGACGACAACCGCTCGTTCAACCACGGCGTCGAGGGCGACAGCGTCAACCCCTGGATCTCGGACGCCCGGCGCCGCTCGATGCGCAACCTGCTCGCCACCCTCTTCGTGTCGGCCGGCATCCCCATGCTGACCGCCGGCGACGAACGCGGCCGCACCCAGCACGGCAACAACAACGCCTACTGCACCGACAGCGAGCTCACCTGGGTCGACTGGTCCGACGAACCCTGGCACCGGGACCTGCACGACGACGTCGCCACGCTGTCCCGGCTGCGAGCCGAGAACCCCGCCCTGCGCCCGTCGCGGTTCGGCCTCGACGGCGCCTGCACGCTCAGCGCCAACGAGATGTCGTGGCACTCGGCCTCGGGCGACGAGATGCGTCCCGACGAGTGGAACGACCCCGCCGTCCGCACGATGCAGTACCTCGCGACCTCGACGCCCGAGCACGAGGCGCCCAACACGGTCCTCGTCGTGGTGCACGGGGCCGAGGCCGCCGTCTCGGTGACGCTCCCCCGACACGACGGGGTGACGGCGTACGAGGCCCTGTGGTCGAGCGACGACCGCAGCCTGCCGCAGGCGACGGCCCCCGGTGACGACCTGCTCGTGTCGGGGCCGACCGTGGTGGTGTTCCGCGCCACGACGACCGAGGCCGCCTCGTGACCAGCAAGGCGTCCGGAGGGGCGCGCGGCCCCGCCACGCCGGCCACCGTCGCGCTCACCACGGCCGGCATCCCCTTCACGGCCCACACCTACGAACACCACGACACGGCGACGAACTTCGGCGAGGAGGCCGCCGCCGAGCTCGGCCTCTCGGCGGAACGCGTCTTCAAGACCCTCGTGGTCGACGCCGAGGGCACCCTCGTGGTGGGCGTCGTCCCCGTCTCGGGTCGCCTCGACCTCAAGGCGCTCGCGGCCGCCGTCGGGGCCAAGAAGGCCTCGCTGGCCGACCCCGCCCTGGTCGAACGCCGCACGGGCTACGTCGTGGGCGGCATCAGCCCCCTCGGGCAGCGGACCGCCGCGACGACCGTGGTCGACGCGAGCGCCGCCTCCTTCGCCTCGGTCTTCGTCAGCGGCGGGAGGCGCGGGTTCGACATCGAGATCGCACCCGACGACCTCGTGCGCGCCACCGGCGGCTCCTACGCGGCGATCCGTCGCGACTGACCCGCGCCGCGCCTCCTCGGATCTGCGGCCACGCCGCCACGAAGTGAACGATCCGCCGCACGAAAACGTGGCGGGATGTCGCCCTCGTGGCGGGATGGCCGAATGCGTCACGGGCGACGCGGGCTAGGGTCGGGCGCATGACCGGTAGCCCGGCCCGGGTCGAGGGCACGCTCACCTCGTGGGACGACGACCGCGGCTTCGGGTTCCTCACCCCGGCCTCGGGACGCGGCCGGGCGTTCGTCCACATCACGGCGTTCGGTCGCGGCACCGCTCGACCACGGCTCGGCGAGACGTTCTCGTACGAGGTCGACCGCCACGGTGACCGAGGCCCGGCGGCCGTGCGGGTGGCCGCCGTGGGCTCGCGCTGGTCGGCACCACGTGCCCGGGCGCCCCGTCCCACGCGGTCCGGCAATGTCGCCCTCGTCGTCGGGCTGGTGGTCGCGCTCGGCGTCGCCGCAGCCGCCTGGGCCCTGACCCGCGACTCGACGTCCCCGCAACTCGACGGACTCGCGCCCTGGCTGGTCGGCGGACTCGTCGGCGTCAACGCGCTGACGGCCCTCGTCTACGCACTCGACAAGTCCGCGGCCCGCAGAGGACGGCGCCGGATGCCGGAGCGGACGCTTCTGCTGCTCGGCCTGCTCGGGGGCTGGCCCGGGGCCCTCGCCGCGCAACAACTGCTGCGGCACAAGACGAGCAAGCGGTCGTTCCAGCTCGCCTTCTGGGGCACGGTCGCCGTGAACGTGGCGGTCGTCACCGCGGCCTCCGCGCTCGTCGGCTAGCGTCCGGGCCTCAGACCAACTGCTTCTCGCGGGCGAAGTGGCACGCGGCCGTGTGGTCGGCCCCGTCGCGTCCGTGCGGCAGCATCGCGGGGACCTCGTCCTCGCAGCGCGACCGCTGGGCCTCGGGCAGCATCGCGTAGAGCGGGCAGCGGCTGCGGAACCGGCAGCCGGTCTGCTTGACGGTCGGCGTGGGCGGGTCGCCCGGCAGCACGATGTGCTCGCGTGCCCGCTCCTTGACGGGGTCGGGCACCGGCACGGCCGACAGCAGCGCCTGCGTGTACGGGTGCAGCGGGTGCTCGAACACCTCGTCGACCGGACCCGTCTCGACGGTGCGGCCGAGGTACATCACCGTGACGCGGTCGGCCACGTGACGGATGACCGAGAGGTCGTGCGACACGAAGAGGTACGACAGGTCGAGCTTCGCCTTGAGCTCGGCCAGCAGGTTCAGCACGCCGGCCTGGATCGACACGTCCAGCGCCGACACCGGCTCGTCGAGCACGATGAGCTTCGGGTCGGCGGCGAGCGCCCGCGCGATCGAGATGCGCTGCCGCTGGCCACCCGAGAACTCGTGGGGGTAGCGCGTCGCGGCGGCGGGCTCGAGCCCGACGAGGCGCATCAGCTCGGGCACCCGACGCGACACCTCGTCGCGGGGCCGACCGATCGCGAGCAACGGCTCGGCGATGATGTCGCTGACCGGCTGCCTCGGGTCGAGGCTCGCCATCGGGTCCTGGAAGACCATCGACACGGCACCGCGCAGCCTCTTCACCGTCGACCCGTCGAGCTTGCGGTCGAGGGCCGTGCCGAGCAGCTCGATGGTGCCGGCCTCGGGCACCCGGAGGTCCATGATCTCGTGCAGCGTCGTGCTCTTGCCCGAGCCGGACTCGCCGACCAGGCCGAGGGTCTCGCCCTCGCGCACGTCGAGGTCGACCCCGTCGACCGCCCAGACGCTGCCCACGCGTCGCTTGAAGACCGACCCCTTGGTGAGCGGGAACGTCTTGACGAGCCCGTCGACGTGCAGCACCCGGTCCCGCTCCGCCCGCGGGACGGCAGCGAGGCCCGAGGTCGGCACGGGCGGCAGGTCGTAGACGTCCTCGGGGTCGGTGCCCTCGCCCACCAGCTGGTCGGCGTGCAGGCAGGCCGCGCGGTGACCCGCCTCGACCGCCGGAGCCTGCTCGAGCGCGGGTTCGTCGACCCTGCACTCGGCCGTCGCCAGGGGGCACCGCGCCGCGAACGGGCAGCCCGGCGCCAGCGACAGCAGCGACGGCGGCGTGCCGGGGATCGGCACGAGCGGCTGGTCCGACCGCTGGTCGAGGCGCGGCAGCGCGCCGATGAGACCCACGGTGTAGGGCATGCGCGGGTGGGCGAAGAGGTCGTCGGCCGTCGCCGTCTCGACGACGCGGCCGGCGTACATCACGGCGATGCGGTCGGCGAACCCGGCGATGACGCCGAGGTCGTGGCTGACGAACAGCAGCGCGGCCCCGGTCTCGCGCTGCGCCGTGCGCAGCACCGAGATGACCTGGGCCTGGATCGTCACGTCGAGGGCCGTGGTCGGCTCGTCGGCGAGGATGACGTCGGGGTCGTTGGCGATCGCCATGGCGATCATCGCGCGCTGCCGCATGCCACCCGAGAACTCGTGCGGGAACGAGTCGACGCGTCGCTCCGGCTCGGGGATGCCCACGAGCCCCAGCAGCTCGATCGCCCGCTCACGAGCCTGCTTCTTCGTGCCGCCGCGGTGGATCAGGACGGTCTCGGCGATCTGCTGACCGACCGTGTACACCGGGGTGAACGCCGAGAGCGGGTCCTGGAAGACCATCGCGATCCGTTTGCCGCGGATCGCCGACATCGCCTTGTCGCCGCGGCCGAGCAGTTCTTCGCCGTCGAGCGTGATCGACCCCGTCACCTTGGCCGTGGCGGGAAGCAGGCCGAGCACGGCCAGGCTCGTGACCGACTTGCCCGAGCCCGACTCGCCCACGATGCCGAGCACCTCGCCGCGGCGCAGCGTCAGGTCGACGCCGCGGACGGCGCGCACGTCGCCGTCCGGGGTCGGGAAGGTCACGGTGAGGTCTTGCACCTCGAGCACCGGAGCCGAGGAGGCGCGGGTGCGGTCGACCGGTTCGGTGAGCGTCATGCGCGCTCCCCCTTCTCGTCGTTCGTACGGGTCGGCGCCGGCGAGCCGACGTCGGCCCCGGGGGCGGGGCTCGCGGCCTCGGAGACGCCGCCGGTGCGCCCGAGCGGCACCGCGCCTCCTCGGCTCTCGGCCGTCCGCCCGCGGGTGGGACGGCGACGACCGGTGCGCCCGGCCGTCGAGGTCGGGTCGAGTGCGTCCCGCAGCCCGTCACCCAGCAGGTTGCTGGCGAGGGCGAAGACGATCAGCGCACCGGCCGCGAAGAAGAACAGCCACGGCTTGGTGGTCGCCGCGCTCTGGTTCTGGGCGATCAGCGTGCCGAGCGAGACGTCGGGCGGCTGCACGCCGAAGCCGAAGTACGACAGCCCGGACTCGGTGAGCACCGCGGCCCCGATGGCGATGGTGGCATCGATCACGAGGAACGAGGCCACGTTCGGCAGGATGTGCCGCACGATGATGGTGAAGTGGCCGATGCCCATGTACCGGGCGGCCCGGATGAACTCGCGCTCCTTGATGCTGAGGGTGAGCGAGCGCACCACGCGGGCCGTGATCATCCAGCCGAACAGGGCGAGCAGGGCCACCAGGATCAACCAGCCGTACTGCTTGAGGCGCGGCGACAGGATCGCGATGATCAGGAACGACGGCAGCACGAGCAGCAGGTCGACGAAGACCATCACGGCCCGGTCGATCCAGCCGCCGAAGTAGCCGGCCATCGCGCCGAGCATGCCCGCGATCACCGTCGAGAACAGGGCGACCAGCAGGCCGATCAGCAGCGACTTCTGCAGGCCGCGCGCGGTCTGCGCGAAGACGTCCTGGCCGATGTTGTTCGTGCCGAACCAGTGCGCCCCGGTCGGCGGCGACGACAGGGCCGTGTAGTCGATGTAGTTGTAGGCGTACGGCGAGACGAGCGGGCCGACGAAGGCGAAGACGAAGAGCAGCACGATCGTCACGAGCCCGACGGTGGCCCCGCGGTTGGCGAACAGGCGACGGAAGGTCAGCGCGAAGCGGTTCGTCGACGTGGCGGCGACCTCTTCTCGCGACTCGGGCACGACGGCGTCGGACGGCCCCTCGAGCAGGTCGGGTGTGAACCGGGTCATGGGGCGGCCCTACTTCTGCGCTCGGACGCGCGGGTCGAGCACCGCGTTGAGCACGTCCGACACGAAGCCGGCGAGCAGCACGACGACGGCGCTGTAGAGGGTGTAGGTGACGACGACGTTGATGTCGTTGGCCTGGACGGCGTCGATGAACCAGGCGCCGAGGCCGTTCCAGGCGAAGATCTTCTCGGTGAAGGTCGCACCGGTCAGCACCCCGAGGAACGCGAAGGCGAACAGCGTCGTCATCGGGATGAGCGCGGTGCGCAGCCCGTGCTTGAAGATCGCCGGCCGACGTCGCAGGCCCTTGGCCCGGGCGGTGCGGATGTAGTCGGCCTGCAGCACGTCGAGCATCGTCGCCCGTTGGTACCGGCTGTAGACGGCGATCAGCCCGACGCCGATCGAGATGGTGGGCAGCAGCAGGTGGGCGATGCGGTCCCAGGCGATCGTGCCGAACCCGCCGGTCAGGTTGGGCGTCGCCTCGCCCGTGAAGGTGATCAGCTGGTACCCCAGGACGTCGTTGAGCTTCGTCGCCCCGATCTTGAGCAGCACCGCCGTGAGGAACACCGGCGTCGAGATCAGGACGAACGACAGCACCGACGACACGCGGTCCGAGAACGCGTACTGCCGGATGGCGTTCCAGGTGCCGACCACGACGGCCAGCACGATGCCGAGGATCGATCCCACCAGCAGGAGGCGCAGGCTGACGCCCAGCCTCGGCCCGAACTCCTGCGCCACCGGCTTGTCCTGGATGGTCTGCCCGAGGTCGCCCGTGAGGGCGCCGCCGACCCAGTGCACGTAGCGCTCGCCGAGAGGGTCCTTGTCGTTGACCCCGATCGAGCTGAGCTTCGCGTCGACGATCTCGGTGGACGGACGCGGGTTGCGGTCGGCGTAGACGGAGCGCGGGTTGAGGGTCGCCGAGGCGAGGAAGTAGGTGAGCGACGTCGCGATGAAGACCAGGGCGACGTAGTACACCAGCCGGCGGGCGAGGAATCGAGCCATGGCAGATCACACTAGACGTACCCCGCGGCCCGACCAGCTGGCCAGGTTTCGAGCGTGTAACAAATTCACATGAAAGTTTGCGTGGATTCAAGGCGTCCGTACATTTGGGCACACGCGGTCAGCTCTCGGGAGGTGTCGCGACGCGTGCCCGCACGAGTCGACGACGATGCAGCATCCCGTCTGATCAGCACTTTTCACCACCCTTCAGTTCGGAGTGCCATGAAGATCACGAAGAAGCTCGGCCTCGCGGCCGGCCTCGTCAGCATCGCTCTCGTCGTCACGGCGTGCAGCGGTGGCGGCGGCAACGACGGCGACGGAGCCGCGAAGAACGGCCAGTTGTCCCCCGACGGCGACATCAACGCCACGGCGGCGGCCGATGTCGAGCAGGGCGGGACGCTGACCCTGCCGCTCAGCCAGCTGCCCTCGCAGTGGAACTACGGCCAGCTCGACGGCGCCCTGGCCGACGCCTCGCTGATCGAGAGCGCCGTGCTGCCCCAGCCGTTCCGCATCGACGAGAAGGGCGTCGCGCAGATCGACGAGAACCTCGTCACGAGTGCCGAGGCCACCAGCGAGGACCCGCTGGTCGTGACCTACGACATCAACCCCGACGCGGTGTGGAACGACGGCACCCCGATCACGGTCGCCGACTTCCAGGCCTGGAAGACCGCACTCGACGGCTCGAACCCCGAGTACCTCGTCGGCAGCACCCTCGGCCCCGACCGCATGGCCTCCGTCGAGGCGGGCTCGAGCGACAAACAGGTCGTCGTGACCTACGCCGAGCCGTTCTCGGACTGGAAGAGCATGTTCGCGCCGCTCTACCCGGCGAGCCTCTACAACGACCCGAACGCCTTCAACACGGCCTACGTCGACACCCTGCCCGTCTCGGGCGGCCCCTACAAGGTCGAGAAGATCGACACGACCGCCCAGACGGTCACGATCGTGCCCAACGAGACCTGGTGGGGCGACGCGCCGAAGCTGGACTCGGTGGTCTTCCGCGCCCTCGACAGCGACGCCGACGTCGACGCCTACCTGAACGGTGAGATCGACTTCGTCACGGGCAACTCGTCGGAGCGCTACGACCGCCTGAAGGACGCGAAGGACACCGACATCCGGGCGGCACCGTCGGCTCGCTACACGCACGTCGACTTCAGCACGAAGGGCGTGCTCGCCGACGAGAAGATCCGTCAGGCGATCCAGCACGCGGTCGACCGCGAGGCGCTCGGCAAGGTCATCACGGGCACCCTGCCCTACGAGCTGACCACGCTGAACAACCACCTGTTCCTCAGCACCGACGGCGCCTACCAGGACAACGCGAAGGAGACCGGGAACTACGACGTCGACGAGGCGAAGAAGATCCTGGCCGACGACGGGTGGGAGCTGAACGGCGACGTGCTCGAGAAGGACGGGAAGCAGCTCGAGATCGCCGTGACGATCCCGTCCGGCACGCCCATCTCGCAGCAGCTGTCCGAGGTCATGCAGAGCCAGCTCGCCGCGGTCGGCATCAAGCTGACGATCAACGCCGTCAGCGTCGACTCGTTCTTCGAGGACAACGTCACCCCGGGCAACTACGACATGACGATCTTCGTCTGGGCCGGTACCGGCTACCAGGCGTCCGGCGTCAGCATCTACAACTCGGACGAGCAGGGCCAGAACTACGGTCGCGTCTCGAGCCCCGAGATCGACGACCTGCTCAGCCAGGCCGTCGCCGAGGGCGACCCCGAGAAGGCCGCCGACCTGTACAACCAGGCCGACGAGAAGATCTGGGAGATCGGGCACTCGATGCCGATCATCCAGGCGCCGTACATCTCGTTCCAGAGCCCCGAGCTCGCGAACTTCGGCGCCCGTGCCGGGGCCAGCGACGTGGACTGGACGGTCGTCGGCTTCACGAAGTAGACGCCTCCCCCGGGCCCGTCCGGCCCCCGCTCAGCGCGGGGCCGGGCGGGCCTTCCGCGTCCCCGCCCGCCGTCGCTGCGCCTCCACGAGGCCGGCGGCCAGCGAGTAGCCCGCGTAGCCGAGCAGCGCGATCGCCAGCAGCGGCACGATCCACGACCGGGCGTCGCCGTTCACGACCTGGTTGACGAAGCCGAGCCACGGCACCGAGTACCACAGCGTGCCGCGGACCTGTTCGGGCAGCACGAGCGCCTCGTCGGGTTCGGAGTTGTTGTCGCCCTGGGTGACGAACGCCGTGCCGCCGTCCGACGACGACACGATCTCGGTCACCCGGTGGCTGATCACCTCGGGGCGGCCGCTCTCGATCTGGTAGGTCACGACGTCACCGATCCGGATCTCGTCGGTCGGGGTCGGCTTCACCACGATCAGCGTGCCCGGGGGCAGCCGCGGCTCCATCGAACTGGTCAACACGGTCAGGGGCGTCGCCCCCGCGACCTTCGGCACGACGACCAACACGGTCGCGAGGCCGAGCACGAGCACGAACAGCCCCGCACTGAGGCCGAGGCCGAGAGCGTGCAGCAGCCCCTTCTCGCGCACGGCGGCGCGGCGGCCGCTCACGGCGGCGCGGCGGCCGCTCACGGCTGCTCCCCCGAGGGGTCGACCTCGTCCGGGCGACGGCGTCCGACCGCCACGAACGCGCCCGACAGCACCGCGATCGCCGCGATCAGCAGCGGCAGCCAACTGCCCCGCAAGGGCTCCGGCACGAAGTCGTCGAGCACGTCCAGGGAGTGGACGGGCAGCTCGGTGTCCGCGCCCGACCCGTCGGCGGCCCCGCCCGAGGCGCCGTCGCCGACGGAGGGCGCCGTCCCGCCGGCCGCACCGGCCGAGGAGGCGCGGGTCGCCACCGCCTCGATCGTCGCGCTCGAGGCACGGTCGCCTCCCGCGCCTCCTGTGCTCGTCTCGGCGGGGTCCGCCGCGCCGGCGGTCCCGGCCGACGCGCAGCCCGCCGGCACGGCCGACCCGGCCAGCCCCGTGAGCGTGACGAGCACGGCGAAGTCCAGGGTCTGGTCACCGGTGCCCGCGGCGGCGGAGGCGTCGAGGTCGACCGAGACGGTGACCGGGGCCTCCTGCCCGGCGGCGAGGCGGACCGGCGCGAGCACGGGGGTGCATCCGTCTCCGGACAGGGTGACGGGCGGCAGGTCGCCGACGTCGAGGTCGGAGTGCGAACGGACCGTGACCGCCTCGGCGAACGCGGGCGACGAGGTCGTGACGTCGACGAGGCGGGCGCTGAGCACGGCGGGCTCGCTCGAGAGGTTCTTGACGAAGAAGGTGCCCGTCGTGCCTGCCCCGGGGACGAGCCGCAGCCCGTCGCCGAAGAGAGCGGAGTCGAGGCGACCCTGCCAGTGCCGGCCGTCGTCGCTCACCATGAGGCGAGGCGCGGTCGAGGCCGTGGCGGGAGCCGCGGCCGAGACGACGCCGGGGCCCAGGACGACCGCCGCGACGGCGACGACGACCGCGACCGCCCGACCGCCGGTCACCCGCACTGGATGTTCCTCGTGCCGTACTGGTCGTAGACCACCGTGACCGTGCCGACGGCCATGAGGTCGGTCGGCTGCCCGTCGACCATCACGCGGATGTCGACGTGGATCGGGCCGTCGCCGAAGGGGTCCCTGGGCAGGTTGTCGCGGGTGAACGCGAAGTGCGGGTAGTCGCCGGTCCGCTCGTCGTTCGAGATCCGGGTGCCGCCGACGTAGGTCGCGTACCGGGTCGCGGTCGCCCGGGTCGACGGGTCGAAGTCGAGCCAGGCGTAGGCCTCGCCGTCGGTGCGGCAGACCGCCGTCTGCGGGGGGACGATCGTGTTGTTCTGGACGATCCGGCGGTCCTGCGGCGTGGCGGCCCACGACCCGGAGGCGAGCGACACCGTGAGGACCGGGTTCACGCGCCCGGTGGGAGAGGACGTCGCGATCGAGGTGCGGAGGCACCAGGTCGCGGCGGCCTTGCTCGCCAACGTCCCGGTGAGGTTCGGCACGGCGGACCAGGTGCCGCTGACGCTGCCCGGGCCGACGGCGGTCGTCGACGTGCAGGCGGACGCGGCGGTCACCGGCCACGCGACGACGGCGATCGACGCGGCGAGGGCGGCGGAGCTGCCCGAGCTCAGGCTGCCGCTCGTCGAGTAGGACGCCGCGACCGTCCCCGAGTTCGTGAACGTCCAGGGCGCCGTGAGCGACCTGGTCGATCCGGCGTAGTCGGCCTGCAGGGCGTCGAGGGTGCCGGCCGTGAGGCCGACGGCGCCGGTCCTGACCTGTTCGGTGACGGTGGCGGACGCCGTCCAGAGGGCGGACGCCGCGCCTCCCGAGGCCAGGGCCACACCGACGATCACGCCCACGACGACGGCGGCCAGCGTCGATCGCGTGGTCGTCCGGGGCCGGCGCCCGGTCACGGGGCCACCTGCGTCCCGGTCAGGACGAGCCCGATCGACGAGGTCTGGTTCTGCAGGGTCGCCGGGACGTCCGAGTCGAGCGTGACGACGACGCAGCCGGTGACGGTGACTCCGGCCGGCAGCGTGAAGTACCCGCTCCCCGTGTCGAACGCGGCGGGCCGGGCCGAGTAGCCGCCGACGCCGACGACGCAGTCCGCGGCCCTCGCCACGGCGGCGAGCCTGACGGTCAGCTCGCCGGGCAGGGCGGACGCGGACGCCGTGGTGGTCCCGGCCGACACCCGCATGGCCAGGTCGACCGACCCCGTGTTGGTCGCGGTGAACGTCCCCGCGGTCGCGCCGCCGGGGCCGAGCGCGGACGTGTCGAGGGCCTTGACGGCGCCGACCGAGAGGCCCGCCGTCCCCGAACCGACCGTGACGGCCGTCGGCTTGACGGAGGAGTTCCACAGCGCGTAGGTCCCCCCGGTCGCCACGAGGGCGACGGTGACCGCGCCGGCCACGACGGCGGTCGCCGCCCACAGGGAGCGCAGCGGACGGCGGGACGAGGAGGCGCGCTCGACCGAGCGGTGACGCGCGCGTCCGCGGGACGGTCCGGTCAACGTCTCACCCCCTGGTGGTCGATCGTGCGATGCGGCGGCCCGTGGGTCCCTGGGCGGGACGGACGGACGGAGGGGGCGACCGGACCGCGTCGGGTGCGGTCCGGTCGCCGGTGGGTGACGGGGTGCGGTGGCCGTCGGGCCGCCGACACCCGCTACGCGATGGCGCGCTGCTTCAGCGTGAAGGTCAGCTTGCTCAGGTCGAGCGTGCCGCCCTGGCTGGCGGCGTCGGACACCGTCGAGGGCAGCTCGACGACGAAGGTCACGACGGCCGAGGTGCTGCCCGCGGAGACGGGAGCCACGACGTAGCTGCCGGCCGTGCTGCCCGCGGTCACGCCCGAGGGCAGGGTCGTGCCGCCGGCGGCCGTCGAGAGGGCCATCGTGTTGGTCACGTACGGCTTGAGGCTGCCGGTGACCGAGGCCGCGTCGTAGGTCAGGTCGGCGCGCAGGTCGGCGCCCGAGGCGGCGATCGTGATCGGCTGCGTGAACTGCAGCTTGGTGCCCGGGACGATCTTGTAGGCGGCGACCTGGGCGGCCGTGAGGGCCGTGCTGCGACCGTTCGTCACGTCGGTCCAGCTGCCCGCCGACGACTGGGTGAGCGAGAGCGTGCCCGAGGCGACGCTGGCGGCGTTGACCTCGGTGCTGGCGTTCCAGAGGGCGAAGGTCCCGGCGCCGCCGAGGAGGAGGGCGATGCCGGCGGCACCGGCGACGGCACCCGTGACGAGCTTGTTCATGTCGGTCCTGTTCCGCGCGCCGAGGCGCGCTCGAGCACCGCCGTGCGCCGTCGGTCGGGTCGACTTCGGGGTGGCGCACGGCGCTGCAGGGGCTGTCGGCTCCGGGTCGGGCGGCCGATCGGTGTCGTCGGGCGCCGGGCTCTCGAGGAGTTCGGGTTCTTCGGGCGGGCAGGCCGCGACGACAGGATCGACATTACGCGGTCCCCCAAAGTGCCGACAGGGGATTCATGCCGATGCATGCACCCAGTTGGGGGGACAAAACGGACCGGGGCGTCTGTCGGCGACAGGGCGGACACGTTTTTGTACCCCGAATCGCCTCTTCCGCACCCCGATCGTCGACCGTCGGCCCTGCGGGGCCCCGGGCCGGGACCGGGCGGGCCAGACCGGGTACGGTCGACAACGTGGCGACAGCATACGAACCCAGAGTCGGGCGGATCCCCATCACGGGCCTCACCCCGACGACCCCCGACCGAGTGTTCCCGACGAAGGCCTTCTCCGGCGAGGTGGTCACCTTCGGGGCGACCGTCTTCCGCGAGGGTCACGATCTGATCGGGGCCGACCTCGTCACGATCGACCCCGAGGGCGCAGAGACCCGGCACCGCATGGTCGCCGGCATCCCCGGCACCGACCGGTGGACGGCCCAGGTACAGCTCGAGGTCGAGGGCGACTGGACCTGGCAGGTCGAGGCCTACACCGACGACTGGGCCACGTGGCTGCACGCGGCCGAGATCAAGGTGCCGGCCGGTCTCGACGTCGAGGTCACGTTCGCCCTCGGCAGTCGACTGCTGACCGAGGCCGTCGAGGACTACCCCGACACGACCCTGATCCGCGACGCGGCCAAGGCCCTCGCGAACCCCGCCCTCTCCCCCGCCTCGCGGCTCCGCGTCGCCACCGATCCGCGCCTCGCCGCGGTCCTCCTGGTGAAGCCCCTCGCGAGCCTCGTCACGCGCAGCGCCCCCGAGGCGCTCCGCGTCGAACGCAGCCGCGCCGGCCTCGGCAGCTGGTACGAGTTCTTCCCCCGCAGCGAGGGCGCCCGGAAGCAGGCCGACGGCACCTGGAAGAGCGGCACGTTCCGCACCGCGGCCCGCCGCCTGCCCTCGATCGCCCGCATGGGCTTCGACGTCGTGTACATCCCGCCCGTGCACCCGATCGGGACGACCTTCCGCAAGGGCCCGAACAACACGCTGACCGCGGGGCCGAACGATCCCGGGTCGCCCTACGCCATCGGTTCGCCCGACGGCGGGCACGACGCGGTGCACCCCGACCTCGGCACGGTCGCCGACTTCCGCTGGTTCGTCGACGCGGCGAAGAACGCCGGTCTCGAACTCGCGCTCGACCTGGCCCTGCAGTGCTCGCCCGACCACCCCTGGGTCACCGAGCACCCCGAATGGTTCACGACCCTGCCCGACGGGACGATCGCCTACGCCGAGAACCCGCCGAAGAAGTACCAGGACATCTACCCCCTGAACTTCGACAACGACTACGAGGGCGTCAGCCGCGAGGTGCTGCGCATCGTGCGTCACTGGATCGAACTCGGCGTCACGATCTTCCGCGTCGACAACCCGCACACGAAGCCCGTGCGCTTCTGGGAGTGGCTGCTGCACGAGATCCGGCAGACGAACCCCGAGGTGGTCTTCCTCTCCGAGGCGTTCACGAAGCCGGCCATGATGCAGGCGTTGGCGCAGGTGGGGTTCCACCAGTCGTACACGTACTTCACCTGGCGCAACGAGAAGTGGGAGCTCGAGGAGTACCTCGACGAGCTGTCGAAGGAGACGAGCGCCTGGCTGCGCCCGAACTTCTTCGTCAACACGCACGACATCCTGACCCCCTACCTGCAGTTCGGCGGTCCCGCGGCCTACAAGATCCGTGCCGCGATCGCCGCGACGGCCTCGCCGACCTGGGGCGTCTACTCGGGCTACGAGCTCTTCGAGGACGTCGCCCGCCCGGGCAGCGAAGAGAACATCGACAACGAGAAGTACGAGTACAAGCCCCGCGACTGGGCCGCCGCCGAAGAGGCGGGGGCGTCGCTGGCGCCGTACCTGACGCAGCTCAACCGCATCCGCGCCTCCCACCCGGCCCTGCGCCAGCTGCGCAACCTCGAGATCCACTCGAGCGACGACGAGTCGATCCTCGTGTTCTCGAAGTACCTGTCCCGTGCGCACACCCGCAGCGGACGCGCCGACGGCATCATCGTCGTCGCCAACGTCGACCCGCACTCGGCGCGCGAGACGACCGTCCACCTCGACGTCACGAAGTTCGGCCTGCAGCCCGGTGGCACCTACACCGTCCGCGACCTGATCACCGGTCAGTCGTGGACCTGGGGCGACGACAACTACGTCCGACTGGACGCCTTCGTCGAACCGGTGCACGTCCTCTCCGTCGACCTCAACCGAGCCCCGTAGGAGCGACCCGATGACCACCACTCCCCCGACCGAGCCCGACACCTCCTTCGCCCTGGGCGACGACGAGGTCTTCTCGGCCGCCAACGGCACCCACGGCCACCCGCACGCCGTCCTGGGTGCCCACCCCCGCGGCGGTCGCACCGCCGTCCGCGTCGTCCGACCGCTGGCCGACACCGTCACCGTGACCGGCGCCTCCGGGTCGTCCTTCGCCCTCGAGCACGTGGGCCACGGCCTCTGGCAGGGCGTCACGAGCGAGCCCGTCGGCGCGTACACCGTCGAGGCGACCTACGAAGGAGGCGCGGCGTGGGTCTCGGACGACCCCTACCGCTTCGCCCCCACCGTCACCGAGTTCGACCTGTACCTCTTCGGAGAGGGCCGCCACGAGCAGCTCTGGAAGATGCTCGGCAGCCACGTCCGCGAGCACGAGGGCGTGACCGGCACCTCCTTCGCCGTCTGGGCGCCGCACGCCCGCGCCGTCCGCGTCAAGGGCGACCTCAACGGCTGGGACGGCGAGCGGCACGCCATGCGCCGCCTCGACGGCAACGGCGTCTGGGAGCTCTTCGTGCCCGGCGTCACGGACGGGATCTACAAGTACGAGGTGCTCACCCCCGACGAGGTCTGGGTCGAGCGCGCCGACCCCATGGCGCGCACCTCCGAGGTGCCGCCGCTCACCGGGTCCGTCATCACGAAGGCCGCCCACGCCTGGGCCGACGACGCCTGGATGACCGCCCGGGCCGAGAACGACGTCCACTCCGGACCGATGAGCGTGTACGAGCTGCACGTCGGCTCCTGGCGGCCGGGCCTGAACTACCGCGAACTCGCCGACCAGCTCATCGAGTACGTCGGCGAGCTCGGGTTCACCCACGTCGAATTCATGCCGCTCGCCGAGCACCCCTTCGGCGGCTCCTGGGGCTACCAGGTCACCGGTTACTACGCCGTGACCAGCCGCTTCGGCAGCCCGGACGACCTGCGTTACCTGATCGACCGCCTGCACCAGGCCGGGATCGGCGTCATCATGGACTGGGTGCCCGGGCACTTCCCGAAGGACGAGTGGGCCCTCGCGAAGTTCGACGGTCGCGCCGTCTACGAGCACTCCGACCCCCGCCGCGGCGAGCAGCCCGACTGGGGCACGCTGGTCTTCAACTTCGGCGACTCGCAGGTGCGCAACTTCCTCGTCTCGAACGCGCTCTACTGGCTCGAGGAGTTCCACATCGACGGGCTGCGCGTCGACGCCGTCGCCTCGATGCTCTACCTCGACTACAGCCGCAACGAGGGCGAGTGGCTGCCGAACGAGTTCGGCGGGCGCGAGAACCTCGAGGCGATCAGCTTCTTGCAAGAGGCGAACGCGACGGCGTACAAGCGCCACCCCGGCATCGTCATGATCGCCGAGGAGAGCACGAGCTGGCCCGGCGTCACCCGCCCGACCAGCGAGGGCGGCCTCGGCTTCGGCCTCAAGTGGAACATGGGCTGGATGCACGACACCCTCGGCTACGTCGCCGAGGACCCGCTCTACCGCTCGCACCACCACGGCGAGATCACGTTCTCGTTCGTCTACGCGTTCAGCGAGAACTTCATGCTGCCGATCAGCCACGACGAAGTCGTGCACGGCAAGGGGTCCCTGCTCAACAAGATGCCCGGCGACGAGTGGCAGAAGCTCGCCAACGTGCGGGCCTACCTCGCCTACATGTGGGGCCACCCCGGCAAGCAGCTGCTCTTCATGGGCAGCGAGTTCGGTCAGCCCGGCGAGTGGAGCGAAGAACGAGGGCTCGACTGGTGGATCCTCGACCAGCCCGCCCACCAGGGGCTCCACGGCCTGGTGGCCCGCCTCAACGAGGTCTACCGCGACGAGCCCGCTCTCTGGGCGCACGACTTCGACACCGACGGCTTCGAGTGGATCGACGGCGGCGCCGCGCAGCACAGCGTCGTGGCCTTCATGCGCAAGTCCGGCTCGGGCGAGTCGATCGCCGTCCTGGCGAACTTCTCGGGCGAACCGGTGCACATGCGCTTCGGCCTGCCCGAGGCCGGTCGCTGGGACGAGATCCTCAACACCGACGCCGAGGTCTACGGCGGTTCGGGCGTGGGCAACTTCGGCGGAGTCACCGCAACCGACGAGCCCTGGGCCGGTCGCCCCGCGGCCGCCGACGTCCAGCTGCCGCCGCTCGGGGTCGTCTGGCTCAAGCTGCGCCGCTGATCCGACGCCGGCACACGACGGAACCCCCGCGCCCCTTCCGGGTCGCGGGGGTTCCGTCGTCCGTGCAGGAGGCGCGGCTCAGTACAGCAGCATCGCCAGACGACGACGGGCGGTCGCCACCCGGGGGTCGTCCACCCCGACGATCTCGAAGTACTCGAGCAGGCGGGCCCGGGCGGCGTCACGGCCCTGGGGGTCGAGCGACGGGAACACGGTCAGCACGCGGTCGAAGGCGTCGTCGATGTGCCCCCCGCTGAGGTCGAGGTCGGCCACGGCGAGCTGGGCGTCGAGGTCGGTGGGCGCAGCCGCGGCCGCCGCGCGGACGTCGGCCAGCGACGCGCCCTGCAGTCGCTCGAGCAGCGAGACCTGGGCGAGGCCCGCCACGGCGAGCTGGTCACGAGGGTCCTGCGCGATGGCGGTCTTGTAGGCCGTGATGGCCGCGGCGTAGTCGCCCCGGTCGATCGCGTCGTAGGCGTCCTGGTGGTGCGGGGGCAGCGGTTCCGGCTCGGGCTCGACCTCGTCGGCCTCGCCCACCGGGGCGCCGTCGACGACCGCCGTGCCGGTGACGCCGTTCTGCGCGGCCAGCTCGAGCACCTGCTCGAAGACGTCGCGGACCTGGGCCTCGGGCAGGGCCCCGACGAAGAGCTGGACGGGACGACCGCCGATCACGGCGGCGACCGCCGGGATCGACTGCGCCTGGAAGGCCTGCGTCAGCTGGGGGTTGGCGTCGACGTCGACCTTGACGAGCAGCAGGCGGCCGGCGTACTCGCCGACCAGCTTGTCGAGGACGGGCGACAGCTGCTTGCACGGGCCGCACCACTCCGCCCACAGGTCGACGATCACGGGGACGGTGTTGCTGATCTCGAGGACCTGCGTGAAGGTGGCGTCGGTCGCGTCGAGCACGAGCCCCGGCACCGCGACCTGACCGGCGGACGGGGCCGGGACGCCACCCGCGCCTCCTGCGGGCGCACCGTCGACGGGCGCCTCGGCGGACGGACCCGCCGGGGCGGGGGCCGGCGGACGGTTGACGAGCGACGAGAGGTCGACGGCACCGCGGAGACCGGCGGGGACGGGAGGGAGGTTGGTCATGGCAGCTCCTTGGCAGAGGTGAGGGCCTGGCTGAAACCGAGCAGGACGATGGGGTCGTCGCTGCCGACGGGCGGGACGGAGAACAAGAGCTCGACGCCGTAGGTCGCCTCGATGCCCTTCGACGACTCGTCGAGCCCCAGCAGGGTCTTGACGGTGCCCTCGGGGTTGACCTTGGCACCCGTGGCCGTCGGCTTGACGGTCTCGATCTCGTTCAGCGCGACCGAGACGATGGCACCGGCGTCGTTCGTGGCGAAGGCGACGGGGGTCTCGTCGTCGGCCTGGGACGTGTAGTCGATGGACGCCGTGGTGGGCAGGGCCGCACGCTTCGCGTCCTTGTAGGCCTTGCCGATCTTCTCGCGCAGCGTGTCGCCCTCGGTCTGGAACTGGGCGGCGTACTGGCTCTCGTCGCCGTTGCGCAGGATGTCGCCGTAGGCCTCGGCCAGCTGGTCGGGCTGCAGCGTGAGCAGCTTGACGTCGGGCGAGAGCCGGGCGGCGCCGATCGAGGCGGGTGCGACGGTCAACGGGGTCTGCGTCTGCAGGCTGACCGCGTACTCGACCTTGTACGGGTCGCGGGCGCTCTCCTGCTCGAGGGTGAGGGCGACGGGCGCCACGCTCGCGTCGGCGTCCTGCACGACGACGAACGCCGAGCGCGGCCAGGAGTCGGCCTGCTGGGGCAGCGTCAGCGTGACGGTGCCGGTGGGGATCGCCAGGGGCGCGGCGGCGGCGGCGTCCTTGGAACGGATCGTGTAGTTCGCCTGACGCTGCTCGAGGGCCGGACCCGTGAAACGGGTGGCGGCGAGGTCGGCGTTCAGCGAGGCGTCGGCCTCGGTCGCCGTGGCCGAGATGCGTTCGACGATGCGCTTCGCCTGGGCGACGCTGATCACCGGGGGCTGCAGCGCGTTGCCCTGGTCGCCGGAGTCCGTGCCGTCGGTCGAGGTGGGCGTCGGGGTCGGCGTGGACGAGTCGGAACCCGCCGCCGGCGCCTGCTGCGGCCAGTAGTCGGCGGTGCACGCCGACAGGGCGAGCGAGGAGACCAGCACGATCGGCGCCACGGCGACGAACCGACGGATGCCGCGGGCACGACCACGGCCGGGCGCCAGGGTCTCGGTGCCGGCGGCGTCGAGCGCCTTGACCGCCTTGCGACCGGCCCGACGCGACAGGCGGGGTCGTTTCCCGTCACCCGAGCGCCGACGGGGGCCACGCGTCCGGCGGTGGTGCAGGATCGCCCAGACGTACAGGCCGATGCCGATCAGCAGGACCACGAGCCCACCGACGATCAGCGGCCCGGCCAGGGGCGTCGCGGTCGAGAGCGGCCAGGTGATGCGGACGTCGGACGGGGCGGGCTGGCTGCCGTCCGAGACGATGACGAGGGAGACGTCGTCGGGCGCGTCGAGCGAGAAGGTGAGGTCGTTGCCCGCGAACTGGTCGAACCAGAGGTCGGAGTCGGTCGGGTCGGGCACCTCGGTGGTGTCGCCGGCGACCGTGCGGCTGACGAGCCGACCGGCCGCCTCGTCGTACTCCACCTCGTTGTAGCTGGCGTCGCCGACCCACCCGAGGACGTCCGACGTGCGGCCGTAGGCGGCGAAGGCGGTGTCGCCGCCCGACACCGAGACCGTCTGACGCCCGTCGCGGCCGTGCAGCGCCGAGGCCGGGACGACCGTGACGGTCGCGTCGGAGTCGGCGGTGTCGACCTGGGACGACACGCTCGGCGGCGGTGCGAAGACGGTGCGTTGGGCGAAGCCCAACGCCACCATCACCGCCGCCAGGACGACGACGACGACTGCGACGATGAAACGCACGTTTCTCTCCCTCCGAGCCACCATCCCGGTCGGGGCGCCAGGAACCGTCGTGGTCGACGACGGGCCTCGCACGAGCCTGGCCAGGGGGCCGGGCGCGGCAGCAGAATTTAAGACGGCTCAGCGTATCCGACGAGGCTGAGAGGCACCTAACCCGTGGATCGGGGTCCGTCGAGGGCCTCCCACTAGCATCGTGTCGCGGGCCGCGCTCCCCTGGTCCGAACCCTGCATCGAAGGAGACACCGTGGCTGCTGACGAAGCCGATTTCGGCATCGAACTCCGGGGCTACCGCAAGGACGAGGTCGACCGGGTGCTCGGCGACCTGCGGCGGGAACTCATCAAGGCCAACGCCGACCGGGCCGACCGGGCGAGCGAGGTCGCGTTCCTCCAGCAGCGGGTGGACGAGATCCGTGCCGAGCTCGAAGAGGCCGGCACCCCCACGTACTCCGGTCTCGGCAGCAAGCTCGAGCAGACCCTGCGTCTGGCCGAGCAGCAGTCCACCCTGGTGATCAGCCAGGCCGACATCGACGCCGAGGCCCTGCGCTCGTCCTCGACGGCCGAGGCGAAGCGCCTGCTGGACGACGCGAGCGAACGGGCCACGGCGGTGCTCGACGACGCCCGTGGCCGCGCCGCGGCGCAGGTCGCCGAGTCCACCGCCGACGCCGACCGTCTGGTCGCACGCGCCAAGGCCGAAGCACGCGACCTGCTGCAAGAGGCCCAGCGCGACGCCATCTCGATCCGCGGCTCGGCCGCCACCGAGGCGGCCCAGAACGTCTCGACGGCTCGACGCGAGGCGGCCGCACTGCGTGCCGAGGTCGAGCACGAGGTCGCCGAGCAGCGGGCCGCCGTCGCCCGCGACCTCGCCGAGGCCCGCGACGAGGCCGAGACCCTCGCCGCCGACACGCGCGAGGCCCGAGCCGTCTTCGAGAGCGACTCCGGGCGCCAGCGTGCCGACCTCGACCGCGAGGGCGTCACCGTCCGCGCCGAGCTGGCCCGACTCGACGAGACCACCCGCGCCGACCTCGACGCCGAGGTCGGCGCCCGCCGCGCCGAACTCGACCGCGAGATCACGTCCGCACGCGCCGAGCTGGCCGACGACGTCGCGGCCCAGCGCGCCGAACTCGAACGCGACGTCGCCGCGGCCCGTGCCGAGCTCGCCCACGAGGTCGCCGAGACCCGCGCGCTCCTCGCCCGCGACGTCGACGCCACCCGTGCCGACCTCACCGACGAGGTCGAATCCACCCGGGTCGAGCTCGAGCGCGAGATCGCGACCGGTCGTGACCGCCTCGCGGCCGAGATCGCACAGGCCCGTGCCGAACTCGAGAAAGAGGTCGGCGACGCCCGCACCGAGCTCGACCGCGAGACCCGGCGCCGCCGCGACGAACTCGACCTCGCCGAGACCACGTCACGCGAACGCATCGCCCGCATCACCGTCGAGACCGACGAGCGCCTCACCCGCGAGAGCGAGGCGCAGGCCGACCGTCTCGCCCGCGAGGACGCCGACCGGCGGGCCGAACTCGCGACCGAGATCGAGCAGGCACGCGCCGAACTCGCCGCCGAGACCGCCGAGGCCCGCGCCGCCCTGGCGGACGAGACCGAGGCACAGCGCGCCCGCCTGGCCGCCGACGACGTCCGGGTCCGCGCCGGGCTCGAGGCCGACCGCGAACGGGCCATCGCCGACCTGCGCCGCGACGTCGACCAGGGGCGCGCCGATCTCGAGGTCGAGCTGCTGGCCCGTCGCGACGAGGCGGAGGTCGAGCTCACGCAGCGACACCAGCACGCCGTCGCCGAGACCCAGGAGCTGCTCGACGCGGCGGCCGAGCAGCTCGCCGAGGCCACCCGCCGTGCCGCCGAGGTGCGGCGCGAGGCCGACGACCTCGAACGCACCACGCTCGAGCACGCCCGCACCACCCGGACGGACGCCGACGAGACGGCCCACGACGTGCTCACCAACGCCGACGAACGCTCACGGTCGATCCTGGCCGATGCCCAGCAGCGCGCCGACGACCTCATCGGCGACGCCGAAGAACGCCTGGCCGAGATCACGGCCGAACGCGACGCCGTCGCGGAGTACTTCGAGAACCTGCGTGGCATGATCGGACAAGTCGGCGGCGGTACGTCAGAGTAGGGCGACAGGCCGTGTCGGGCAGTCGGTGCCGCCGTGACCTCGACCGGCCCGTGCCGTCGACAGGAGCCCGCCCGTGAAGATCCACAACCCGTTCCGCATCGGTCTGCTCGCGGGGCTGGGAGTGCTCGTCGCCCTCGTCATCGGGGGTGCCGTCGGCCAGCTCTCGACGATCCTGACCTACGTGGGCGCGGCCCTGTTCATCTCGCTGGGGCTCGACCCGGTCGTCTCGTGGCTCGAGAAGCGTCGGGTGCCCCGGGGTATCGCCATCGTGATCGTCCTCGTGGCCGTGGTGGGCGCCTTCGTGGGCGTCGTGTTCGCGATCGTGCCCGTCATCGTGCAACAGACCACGAGCCTCATCCAGGCGCTGACGTCGTACCTGCAGAGCGTCACCACCCAGCAGTTCGTCGACAACCTGCAAGAACTCGTCCCCCAGAACGTCTTCGACGTGCAGGACGCGCTCGACTCCATCGTCGACTTCCTTACCAACCCCGACAACGTCGTCACGATCGGCGGCGGGGTCCTCGCCGTCGGCGTCGCGATCGGCAACGGCCTCTTCGGCACGGTCGTCGTGGTCATCCTGACGATCTACTTCACCTCGTCGATCAACAGCGTCAAGCGCGCGCTCTACCAGCTCGTCCCGGCCTCGAAGCGGGCCACGTTCGTCGACATCTCCGAACAGATCAGCCAATCGGTGGGTCGGTACGTCATCGGCCAGTTCACGCTCGCGGCGCTCAACGGCATCCTGAGCTTCGTGTTCCTCACCATCATCGGAGCCCAACAGCCGGCCGTCTTCGCGTTCATCGCGTTCCTGGGGTCGATCATCCCCCTCGTCGGCACGATCAGCGGTTCGGCGATCATCGTGCTGGCACAGATCGCGCTGTTGCCCCAGTCACCGGCCACCTGGGTGACGACAGCCATCTACTACCTGGTCTACATGCAGGTCGAGGCCTACCTGCTGAGCCCGCGCATCATGCGGCGGGCGGTCCGCGTCCCGGGCGTGATCGTCGTCATCGCGGCCCTCGTCGGTGGCACCCTGCTGGGAGTGCTCGGCGCACTCATCGCCATCCCCGTCGCCGCGTCGATCCTGCTGATCATCCGCGAGGTCTACGTGCCACGCCAGAACCAGCTCTGAGACGCGCCACGCCCCGGTCGCTCCGGGCCCGGCGCGGCGGACCGCCCGCCGACGGCGGACGCACCGTCAGGAGGCGCGGGGCGGCCAGGTGGACGGCAGCGGCAGCGCACCGGGCGCGACCTGACGGACGATCTCGGTCAGCACGCGACTGGTCTGCTTCTCGCCGACCCAGAGGTGCTTGCCTCCCTCGACGGCGACCACCTCGGCCTCGGGAACGAGGGCGAAGCGACGTCGCGCCTCGTCGGGACGCAGGTAGTCGTCGAACTCGGGCACGACGGCCACCACGGGCCGCCCGGAGTCGTGCCACGCCCCGAGTTCGGCGTCGGACGTGCGGTGCAGTGGTGGGGACAGCAGCACGACGCCGGCCACCTCGACGTCGAGGCCGTGCTTCAGGGCGACTTCGGTGCCGAACGACCAACCCACCAACCACGGGGTGGGCAGACCGCGATCGCCCACGAAGGCCACGGCGGCGACGAGGTCGGCCGCTTCGGCCACCCCCTCGCCGAACTCGCCCTCGGACCGACCTCGCGGAGACGACACCCCGCGGAAGTTGAACCTGAGCACGGCGAGGTCGGCCAGGGCCGGAAGACGGGCCGCGGCCTTCCTGATGACGTGGGAGTCCATGAACCCGCCGGCGGTGGGCAGAGGGTGCAACGCGACGATCGTGCCGACGGGCTCGCGGTCCGCCGGGAGGCTCAGCTCGCCCACCAGGGTCAGACCGTCGCCGGTGTGCAGTTCGACGTCCTCGCGGCGCGCGGGCAGCAGGACGCCCCCGCGGATCTCGAGAGCGTCGGCGTCGGGGGTCGTCACGAGATCCTCCAGCAGTGGGTGTGCCAATGGCGGCGGGCCGCCAGGTCGTCCTCGGCACCGAACAGCCCGTCGGCACGCCAGGCCACGACGTGCGGCGTCGCGGGAGCGATGCCCAAGGAGCACCCGGGGCAGACATACTCTTTGACGGCCGACGTCGCCGAGACCGACTGGACGTTGAACGAACGCCCGTGCTTTGTCTCGACCGTCAAGCCGCCGAACGACGCTCGGGTGACGTCGTAGGCCTCGTCGGCGTCACGCCGGTCGCGCGAGCGACGGGAGCGGTTGCTGCGGGGCATGACGACCAGCGTAGCAACGGCCCCCGAGGTCGAGGGCCGTGCGACGAATCAGTACCAGTTGTTGGCGACGGAATGGGCCCAGGCACCGCAGGGGTTGCCGTAGCGGCCGCCGATGTAGTTCAGCCCCCACGTGATCTGCGTGGCGGGGTTGGTCTGCCAGTCGGCACCGACGGAGCTCATCTTGCTACCCGGCAGGGCCTGGGGAATGCCGTAGGCACCACTCGACCGGTTGGACGCGTAGACGTTCCAGCTCGACTCTTTCTGCCACAGCGACACCAGGCAGTCGTACTGGTCGGAACCCCAGCCGCGAGCGGCCACGAGTTCGGCGGCGACGGCCTTCGCGCTGCCCGGGTCAGGGGTACCCGCCACGGGAGCAGACGACGACTTCTTGGCAGAGCCGGACGTCGCACCCGATGGGGCCTCGGGCTTCTCGGTCTCGGCCACCACGACGGGCGGGGGCGGCGGCGGCACGTACTCGGTCACGCCGTAGGCGTCCCGGTCGGCGACGGTCACGGCGGCACCGGCGACCGTGAGGGTCTGACCGGGGGCCGTCAGCACCGACGCGGCGCCCGGAACGGTCGTCGCGGCCTCGGCACCGGCCAAGGGGTTGACGAGCGAGGCCGACACGAAGGCGAACGACGCACAGAAGCCGACGAGGGGCAGGGCCACCCGTCGAGGGAATCCGGTTCGACGAGCGGCCGGTACGGCATCGCGGACGGGACCGGTGAACGCGAGGGAGCCGGCTGCCGGGCGTCGGACGACGCTCTGCGAGGCCGGCACGCGGACGCGCCGGCGGGTCGAGGGTCGTTCGACCGCGGCCGGGTGCTCTCGTCGAGAGGGACCGGGGGTCGGATTCGCTGCGTGCCTGCCCATGAGTCCGTCCAGGGTAACCGATGGGACGCCGGAGGGCCAGGGACGACCCGTCAGCGTGTCGGAGGCTCGGGGGACGAGGAGAGGACCGGCCGTGACCGTCAGCGGACGGCGAGCATGACGTCGACCACCGTGTCGAGCACCAGGTCGACCTGGCTCTCGCGGTAACCGCCGCGCTTCGCCCGGAAGACCGACGCCCGGACGTCGTCGATGCTGAGGGGGCGGCCGTCGGTGAAGTAGCCGTGCAGCCGCCGGGTGAGGCGGTCGACGTCTCGCGGGTGGTAGCCGGTCGTGAGGATGCCCACCCGGTCGAAGCGGTGGCCCTGCGGTCGCTCGAGACGGGCCACGATGTCTTCCGCCCCGGACCGCGCGGTCGAGAACCAGGTCGACTCGGCGCCCGACGAGACGGCCCGTTCGCGCTCCCGACTGGCGAAGGCGTCCTCGAGACGTTCGAGCGCGGCGTCGACGTGTGCCGTCGAGTACCCGTTCTTGGTCAACCCGAAGGCCGTGCGTCGGATGCGGGCGGAGTCGATGCCGAGGCCGGTCTCGCCGGCGTAGGCCTTCCGGGCCTCGACCAGGAACGCGTCGACCTCGTCGACGTCGTAACCCCGCTTGCCCTTGGGAACGATCGGGAATGTGCTGCTCACGGCCACCATCATGCCGCATGGGCCGATGGCAAGCCGCTGGACGCGCGGCCGGTCAGTACCGGCGGACGGGCGTCACGCGAAGAGGAGGTACAGGGCGTAGGCCGCGGCGGCCGAGGGCAACGTGCTGTCGAGCCGGTCGAGGAACCCGCCGTGGCCGGGAAGCCAGGTGCTGATGTCTTTGATGCCCAGGTCGCGCTTGATGAGGGATTCGGACAGATCGCCGATGGTGGCGGTCACGATGATGACGCCACCGAAGACGAGACCGAACCACCACGGCTCGTCGAGCAGGAAGACCGACAACAGCACGGCCGCGATGAGGCTGGCGGCCACCGAACCGGCGAAGCCCTCCCAGGTCTTCTTGGGACTGATGCGGGGCGCCATCGGGTGCTTGCCGAAGTTCAGGCCGGTCGCGTAGGCACCGGTGTCGACCGCGATCACGACGATGAGAGCCGACAGGGTCCACCACTGGCCGTCGGGTCGAGCAGCCATGAGGGCCATGAAGCTGCCGAGGAACGAGCAGTAGATCTGGACGAACGCACCGGCACCGAGATCACGACCCAGCGCGGAGGCGCCGGCTCGGTGCGACGGACGGGCCGTCTCGACGAGGCGCCACACGGAGACGACGACGATGCCGCCCACCAGAGCGGCCCACTGGCCACCGGCTCCGCCGTAGAAGGCCGCGGGGACCACGGCCACGCCGGCGAGGACGCTCGGGAGGCGGGGCACGTCACGCCCGGCGAAGCGCAGGGCACTGGCGAGTTCGAAGCACAACGAACCGATCAGGGCCGCCGCCACGATGATGAAGAACGCCTTGACGAAGATCAGGCTCAACAAGACCGCGGCCCCGAGCAGGACACCCACGGCGATGGCGGCCGGCAGGTTGCGACCGGTGCGCGCCGTCAACTTCTCGTTGCGCGAGTCGAGGCGCGCCTTGCCTGCCCGCAGTTGGTTCTCGATGTCGTGGCGGGCCGCTTGCGCTCGAGCGTCGAAGTCGGCCCGGCGACTACCGAGAGTGCTCTTCTGAGCCGGTGACGAGTCGTCGGGGCCGGCGCCGTCGGGTCGCTGTCTCATCAGACCTCGAGCAGCTCCGCTTCTTTCTTCTTCAACGCGTCGTCGATGGAGTCGATGTATCCCTTGGTGATCGACTCGAGCTCTTTCTCGGCACGAGCGACCTCGTCGTCGCCGACCTCGGTCTTCTGGGCGTCGAGCGCCTCTTTCGACTTGCGACGGACGTTGCGCACCTGCACCTTGGCGTCCTCGCCCTTGCTGCGCACGAGCTTGACGAACTCTTTGCGACGCTCTTGGGTCAGCTCGGGGATGGTGACGCGGACGATCGTGCCGTCGTTCGTCGGGTTGGCCCCGAGGTTCGGGAAGGTCGCGATGGCCTTCTCGATCTCTTTGAGGGCCGTCTTGTCGTAGGGGGTGACGATCATGGTGCGCGCCTCGGGCACCTGCAGCGAAGCGAGCTGGGCCAGCGGGGTCGGGGTCCCGTAGTAGTCGATCGGGATCTTCTGGAACAGAGCGGGGTTGATGCGGCCGGTGCGCACCGTCCCGAAGTCGTTCTTGGCGGCGTCGAGCGCCTTGTCCATCTTCTCGCGCGTCTCGGTGAGTACGTCGTTGATCGCCACTGGTGCTCCTTGTTCGGTTCGCGGTCGAGTTTAGTCGTCTAGTTGCTGACGATTGTTCCGATGCGTTCGCCGCGGATGGCGCGGGCGATGTTGCCCTCGCCTTCCATGCCGAACACGTGCATGGGCATGCCGTTGTCCATGCAGAGACTGAAGGCGGTCGAGTCGACGACCTTGAGCCCCTGCATCAGCGCCTCTTGGTACGTGAGCTGGTCGAGCTTGACCGCCGACGGGTCGTGTCGGGGGTCGGCCGAGTAGACGCCGTCCACGCCGTTCTTGGCGACGAGCACCTCGGAGGCCCCGATCTCGAGGGCTCGCTGGGCCGAGACGGTGTCGGTCGAGAAGTACGGCAGGCCGGCGCCGGCACCGAAGATGACGACGCGCCCCTTCTCGAGGTGCCGCTCGGCGCGACGGGGGATGTACGGCTCGGCGACCTGGGTCATCGCGATGGCGGACTGGACGCGGGTCGCAGCGCCGGCCTGCTCGAGGAAGTCCTGGAGGGCGAGGGCGTTCATGACGGTGCCCAGCATGCCCATGTAGTCGGCCCGGCCCCGGTCCATGCCGCGCTGACTGAGTTCGGCGCCGCGGAAGAAGTTGCCGCCACCGACCACGATGGCGATCTCGACGTCGGTCGCCGCGTCGGCGATCTCACGGGCGATGGAGCCGACCACGTCGGGGTTCACGCCGAGCTGGCCGCCGCCGAAGGCCTCACCCGAGAGCTTCAGCAGGACGCGTCGTCGTCCGGTGGTTTCCGATGTCATGCGAGTCTCCGTCTCGTCGTGGCCGTAGCCAGGTTAGCGAGTTCGGGCTGGTCGCCGTCCGTCGCCGATGATGCACCCGACGTCGTCACCTCGGCCGGGCATGGGAACGGGGTCCGAGACACGTTCGTCTCGGACCCCGTCACGGTGCTGTCTAGGCGCCGACCTTGATGCGGGCGAAGCCCGTGATCGTCAGTCCGGCCTCGGCGACCACCTTCGCGACGGACAACTTGTTGTCCTTCGCGTAGGCCTGGTCGAGCAGGGCGATCTCCTTGAAGAAGCCGGTGAGGCGTCCCTCGATGATCTTGGGCAGGGCCGCTTCCGGCTTGCCCTCGTTCTTCGCGGTCTCCTCGACGATGGCTCGCTCCTTGTCGACCTGCTCGGTCGGCACGTCGTCGCGCGACAGGTACGTCGGCGCGGCGAAGGCGATGTGCTGAGCGATCGACCGAGCGGTCTCGGCGTCGTCACCCGTGTAGCCCACGACCACGCCGACCTGCGGGGGCAGGTCCTTCGAGGTCTTGTGCAGGTAGATGGCGAATTGCTCGCCCTCGATGCGGTTGACGGTGCGCAGTTCGACCTTCTCGCCCATGAGCGCGGCCTCGTCGTTGACGAAGGCCTCGACGGTCTGGCCGCCGATCGCGGCGGCGTTGCCCTCGGCGGCGCTGGAGGCTCCGCCCGCGTGCACCGCCTCGAGGACCTGGTCGGCCAGGGCGACGAACTTCTCGTTCTTCGCGACGAAATCGGTCTCGCTGGCGAGCTCGATCAGCGTGGCGTACCCAGAACCGGGCTTGGCGGCGACGAGACCCGCGGTGGTCTGACGGCCCTCGCGCTTGGCGACGCCCTTCAGTCCCTTGACGCGGAGGATCTCGACGGCCTTCTCGATGTCGCCGTCGGCTTCTTCGAGGGCGTTCTTGCTGTCGACCATGCCCGCGCCGAGGCGGTCACGGAGGATCTTGACGTCAGCGATGGTGTAGTTGGCCATGTGTCTGACTTCCTTTCGTGGAGTCGGAAGGGTGAAGGAGAGGACTACTTCGAGTCGGCGTCGGCCGGCTCGGCCGCGGTGGCCTCGGTCGCCTCGGCGACGGGCTCGACGACCGGCTCGCCCAGGGGCTTCGCGGCGACCTGCGCGTCGGCGTCGTTCTCCTCGACGGGGGCCTCGGCGACGGGGGCCTCGGCAGCAGGTGCCTCGGCGGCGGCGTCGGCGGCCTTGGCCTCGCCCTGCGCGAGCAGCTCGGCCTCCCATTCGGCCATGGGCTCGACGGGCTGGTCGGCGTCCTCGGGCTTCTGGTGACGCTGCACCAGACCCTCGGCGGCAGCGTCGGCGACGATGCGCGTCAGCAGGCCGACGGAACGGATGGCGTCATCGTTGCCCGGGATCGGGAAGTTGATCTCGTCGGGGTCGCAGTTCGTGTCGAGGATGCCGATGACCGGGATGCCCAGCTTCTTGGCCTCGTCGATCGCGAGGTGCTCTTTCTTGGTGTCGACGACCCAGAGGGCGGACGGCGTCTTGGTGAGGTTGCGGATTCCGCCGAGCGTCTTGTGGAGCTTGTCGAGCTCACGCTTCTTGATCAGCAGTTCTTTCTTGGTGAAGCCCTGCGTGGTGTCGTCGAAGTCGATGTCCTCGAGCTCTTTCATGCGGGCGAGGCGCTTCGAGACCGTCTGGAAGTTGGTCAGGAGGCCACCGAGCCAACGCTGGTTGACGAAGGGCTGGCCGACGCGGTTCGCCTGCTCGGCGATGGAGCCCTGGGCCTGCTTCTTCGTGCCGACGAAGAGGATGGTGCCACCGTGTGCGACGGTCTCCTTGACGAAGTCGTACGCCTTGTCGATGTAGCCGAGCGACTGCTGCAGGTCGATGATGTGGATGCCCGAGCGCTCGGCGAGGATGAAGCGCTTCACCTTCGGGTTCCAGCGGCGGGTCTGGTGTCCGAAGTGGACGCCGCTGTCGAGCAGCTGGCGGATGGTGACGACGGCCATGGTCGTTCTCCTTGTTTCTGGGCACACCCGCGGGTGTGCCTGCTTGTCGGTTGTCGGGCGACCGGTCGGTCGCCACTGCCTGGTGCCCGGGCACACGTCCGCCGAGCCCACCGTGAGGCGGTTCGGACCGAATGGACGTGGAGGCCGGGAGCGGCGCGAGGCGACCAGGTCGCCTCGACGTCGGTGCGTCCGGGGACGCACAGGGCACGCGAAGTCAGCCTGCTGAGCAGGCTGCATCGCTCATGTTAGCACCACCACGGGCCCGGTGAGGTGGAGGTCGACCCCGGGCGGGGACCCCGACGTGCACGAACGTCCCGCCCAGGATCTGGACGGGACGTTCGTGGATCGTGTCGGGCTCAGGCCTTCCCCGACCGCCCCGCGTCGGCCTGGACGGCCGAGGTGCCCATCTCCTCGAGCGAGCGCCCCTTCGTCTCGGGGATCTTCGCCAGGACGAAGAAGAACGAGACGAGCGCGAAGAACGCGAAGATGCCGTACGACAGCGTGAGGCTGAGGGCGGCGAGGGTGGGGAACGACACCGTCACGATGAAGTTGGCGATCCAGTTGGCCATGCTGCCCACGCCGAGTGCCGTGGCACGGATGCTGTTGGGGAACATCTCGCCGAGCAGCACCCACATGAGCGGGCCCCACGTGGCACCGAACGACACGACGAAGAGGTTGGCCGCGACGAGGGCCACGGGGCCCCAGGCGCCGGGCAGCGACGGGTCGCCGCTCGCCGAGGTGGTCGCCTGGCTGAAGGCCAGGGCGGTGACGGCGAGGCTGACGAACATGCCGATGGAGCCGGTGAGCAGCATGGGCCGACGGCCGACCTTGTCGACGAGCCCGATCGCGATGAACGTGACCGCGACGTTGACGACCGCGGTGATGGTCGAGATGAGGAACGAGTCCTCTTCCTGGAAGCCGACGGCCTGCCAGAGGGTGGTCGAGTAGTAGAAGATCACGTTGATGCCGACGAACTGCTGCAGTACGGCGAGGATGATCCCGACCCAGACGATGGGCTGGAGGCCGAAGCGGGTGCCGCGGATCGACGATTTCTTCTCGAGCTCTGCCTCGGTGCGGATCGAGTCCGTGATCTCTTTCAGGCTCGTCTCGACCGTCTCGGCCGGGACGATCGTCTGGAGGACCTTCTTGGCCTCGGCCTCGCGCCCGTCACCGGCGAGGTACCGCGGCGACTCGGGCAGACGCCAGGCCAGGATGCCGTAGACGACCGACGGGACGATGCCCACCAGGAACATCCAGCGCCACGCGGCGAGGCCGAAGAGCGACGGCTCGGATGCGCCACCCGCCGTGACCGCGAAGAGCTGGTCCGACAGCAGGGCGGCGAAGATGCCGAGGGTGATGGCGAGTTGCTGGAACGACGCCAGGCGACCGCGGATCGCCTTGGGCGACACCTCGCTGATGTAGGCGGGCGCGATGACCGACGCGATGCCGATGCCGAGGCCGCCGATGACGCGCCAGAGGACGAGGTCCCAGACGGCGAAGGCCGCGGCCGCACCGATCGAGCTGATCAGGAACAGACCGGCACCGATCAGCATCACCTTGATGCGACCCATCTTGTCGGCGAGGCGGCCGGCGACGTAGGCACCGATGGCACAACCGATCAGGGCCGAGGCGACCGCGAAGCCCGAGGCGAACTCGGTGAGACCGAACTCGTCGGTGATCGACTGGACCGCGCCGTTGATGACGGACGAGTCGAAACCGAACAGGAACCCGCCGATGGCCGCCGCCACGGCCAGCGCGGTCACCCGCCTGTTCAAGCTCTTCGTCGTTGCAGTGGTGTTCGACACCTGTACTCCTTCACGGCTCGAGGAGCAGGGCTCGTGGCCACGACTCCCCCACAAACGATGTGCACGGGGTGTTCGTGCACGGGTGAACCTTACGCCTCGCCGAGAAAGCTTGCGCAACCGGCAAGGTGCCGGTATGCGCTCTCACCTACGGCCGACGACGCGGCTTCTCGTCACCCTCACGACGGCGGCCCTCGTCACGGTCCTCGCCGGGTCGCTCTCGGTCACGCCCGCGGTCGCGAACCCCCGGACAGCGAACCCCCGGGCAGCGAGCGCAGGAGGCGCGGTGTGGGCCTGGCCGGTCGCCTCGCCCCATCCGGTGGTCCGGCCCTTCGTCGGGCCGCCGAACCCGTGGTCGCCGGGGCACCGCGGCCTCGACGTCGGGACGGTCGAGGGCTCGGTCGTGATGGCCCCGGACGACGGCGTCGTGCACTTCGCCGGGGTCGTGGTGGACCGGCCGGTGCTGTCGATCGCCCACCCGGGTGGGGTGCTGAGCAGCTTCGAACCGGTGGTGGCCGGTGTCTCGAAGGGCGACGCCGTCACGCGGGGGCAGACCGTCGGTGTGCTCGAGCGAGGGCACTGCCCCGACCGACCGTGCCTGCACCTGGGGGCGCGGATCGACGGCGAGTACGTCTCGCCCCTCCTGTTCCTGGGCGCGATCGAGCCGTCGGTGCTGCTGCCGACACGGCCCCGCTGAGCACCGGTGCGACTCGGGACGCGTCGCTCGGGCGCGTGCGTCATGCGCCTCGGGCCGTGCCGGTGTGCTCGGCGTCGTCGGTGGGCTCGGCGCCGTCAGGCGCGCGGGTGTGCCGAACGATAGCTGTCCCGCAGCCGGTCGGTCGAGACGTGCGTGTAGATCTGCGTGGTGCCGAGGCTCGCATGACCGAGCAGCTCCTGGACGGCCCGGAGGTCGGCCCCTCCGTCGAGCAGATGGGTGGCGGCCGTGTGCCTCAACGCGTGCGGCCCCGCCGGCCCGCCGCCCGGGAGGTCGGCGAGCAGCCCGGCGACCAGTCGGTAGACGGCCCTCGTGCCGAGCCGCCCCCCGGTCGACCCCACGAAGAAGGCGGCGTCCGTGACCGGGGTGACGAGCGTCGGGCGGGCGAGGTCGACGTACCGCCCCAGGGCCTCGGCCGCCGGCACCCCGAACGGCACGACGCGCTCCTTCGCCCCCTTGCCGGTCACCCGCACGGTCAGCCGTTCGAGGTCCACGTCGCCGAGGTCCGCCCCGACGAGCTCCGACACGCGCAGGCCCGCGCCGTAGAGCAGTTCGACGACGGCGAGGTCCCGGCGTGCCCCGGGGTCGCCCGTGTCCGCCCGGACGGCGAGGGACGCCAACAGGCCGTCGACCTGCTCGCGCGTGAGGACGCGCGGCAGGCGACTCTCGGGCTTCGGCGAACGCAGTCGGGCACCGACGTCGACCGGTGTGCGGTCGGTCTCGTCGAGCCACCGGGTGAAGGCCCGGACGCTCGCCGACCGCCGGGCGAGGGTGGCCCGGGCGAGCCCGGCCTGCGTGCCCTGCCAGAGCCAGTCGCGAAGCAGGTCGAGGTCGAGGTCGCCCACCTCACCCGGGCGACCGAGCCGGTTCTCGGTGAAGGCGACGAGGGAGTCGAGGTCGGCCGCGTACGACCGCACCGTGTGGTCGCTGAGCCCCCGGCCGTCGTGCAGGTGGTCGGCGAACCGTTCGACCTCGCCCAGGAGGCGCGTCACGGCAGCACCCGCCCCTCGCGTCTCGACCCCGGCTCGCGCATGCCGACAGGCTAACCATCGCGGCGCCCCCTCACCCGTCGCCACCCCGAGCCGGAGCGCCGGGCCGCACCCGACAGGTCGAGCTCGGCGAGCACGTCGCGGACCGTCTCGAGCGACAGCCCGCTCGCGACGGCCAGTTCGTCGGTCTCCCGGGTCGCCGTCGTGCTGAGCGCGTCCAGCACCCGCATCGTCTCGGGGTCGAGCCGTCGGCCCTCGTACGAGGCGACGACGAGGTCGGTCGACACCCCCGCGAGTGCGAGGACCTCGTCGGCACCCGTCACGCACTCGGCCAGACCGGACCGGATCAGGGCGTGGCAGCCGACGGACGACGGCGAGGTGACCGGGCCGGGCACGGCCCCGACCGGACGACCGAGCGACTGCGCGTGGGCGGCCGTGTTCAGCGACCCCGAGCGGGCGCCGGCCTCGACCACGACGGTCGCGGCCGTCAACGCCGCGATCAGCCTGTTGCGTTGCAGGAACCGCCACCGCGACGGCTTGCCCCCGCACGGAGCCTCGGAGATCATCAGCCCCGTCTCGAGGACGCGTCGCAGCAGGGCGTCGTGACCGGCCGGGTAGAGGTGGTCGACTCCCCCGGCCATGACGGCCACCGTCGTCGCCGAGGCGGCCAGGGCCGCCCGGTGGGCGGCACCGTCGATGCCGTAGGCGGCACCCGAGACGACCGCGAGACCTCGGTCGGCCACGCCGCCGGCGAGCTCGGCCGACACCTGCTCGCCGTAGGCCGTCGCCGCCCGCGAGCCGACGATCGCGATGCTCGACGTCGGCGCCGGAACGGACGCCGGACCTCGTGCCCAGAGGGCCACGGGAGCGTGATGGCCGAGGTCGTCGAGGGCCTCGGGCCACAGCGGGGTGCCCGGCACGAGCAGCCTCGATCCCACCACGGTCGCCGTGCGGAACGACCGGAGGATCACGCTGGTCTCGAGACGGGGCCGCCATCTCGTGAGCGCCCGTCCGAGGTCGAGCCGCTCCACGTCGTCGCGGGTGGCCCCTGCCTCGACCAGGGCCCCCGCGAGCAGACCCGCGCGGGGGTCGTCGTGACCGACCGCCGCTTCGAGCACGAGGCGGAGCCCCACGGTCGGCCCGAGCAGGGACCGGACGACGCCACCCACCGCGTCACCCGGTTCGACCACACCTGTCCAGGCGCCCAGGGCGAACGCCTCGAGGGTCTGTGCCTCGCTGAACTCGTGGGCGCCGGGCAGGAGGGGCCGGACGAGGTCGGCCAGCTCGGCGGGGGTCGCCCGGAGCAGGTCGCTCACAGCGACTGCCGCATGCTCAGTGCCCGCACGACGTGACGGCGGACGGGGGCAGGGTCGTCGTCGAGGTCGGCGAGGGTCCAGGCGACGCGCAGCACGCGGTCGTAACCCCTCATCGTCAGGGCACCGGTCTCGAGCGCCCGGTCGACGGGCTGTGAGTCCGCCACGGCCAGGCGGTTCGCCGGATCACGCAGCCAGGTTCCCGGGACCTCGCCGGACGACCGCCAGGGTGTTCCGTCGAGCCGGCGGGCGGCACGGCCGCGCGCCCGGTCGACGCGTTCGCGGGCCTGGCGTGTCGTCGTCGGGACGACGTCGGCCGAGGCGCGGAACTGAGACGAGCTGATGCGGGCCACCCGCAACTGCAGGTCGATGCGGTCCACGAGCGGCCCGGAGAGCTTGCCCAGGTAGCGACGCCGCTGGTGCGGGGAACAACTGCAGTCGGAGTCGCGGGAGCCGTATTGCCCGCACGGACAGGGGTTCGCCGCCGCGACCAGTTGGAACCTCGCGGGGAAACGCGCCACCGCCCGTGACCTGTGGACGACGGTCTCACCCGATTCGAGAGGCTGGCGAAGGCAGTCGAGGACCGTCTGCTGGAACTCGGGCGCCTCGTCGAGGAACAGCACGCCCCGGGTCGCCCTCGACGCGGCGCCGGGCCTGATGACCCCGCTGCCCCCGCCGACCAGGGCCGCCGCGCTGCAGGTGTGGTGGGGCGCCTCGAACGGCGGCCTCCGCTCGAGATCGCCCGTGACGGCGACCCCGGCCAACGAACGGATCGACGCGACCTCGAGGGCCGAATCGGCGTCGAGGTCGGGCAACAGACCGGGCAGACGGGCCGCCAGCATGCTCTTGCCTGCGCCGGGCGGCCCCACCATGAGGAGGTGGTGGCCGCCGGCCGCGGCGACGACGAGCGCCTCGACGGCGTCGACGTTGCCGATGACGTCCGCGAGGTCGAGTTCGGCCGGCACTGCCGGTTCGGTGCGCGATCGCGTGATGGCCTCGACCGGCTCGGGTTCGAGCCCTGCACCGTGCCAGATGGCCGCCTCGCGGAGGCTCGGCACGGCCACCACGCGGATGCCGGGGACGAGGGCGGCCTCGTCCGCGTTGTCGGTCGGCACCATGACGGTGGCGGCCCCTGCCCGGCGCGCACCCAACACGGCCGGCAGGACCCCGTCGACGGGCCTGAGCCGGCCGTCGAGCCCGAGCTCGCCCAGGTGGACGACGCCCTCGACGGACTCGGCGGGGACGAGTTCGGCTGCGGCCAGGGCCGCGATGGCGATGCCGAGGTCGAAGGACGACCCCTGCTTGGGCAGCGACGCAGGTGACAGGTTGACGGTCAGCTTGCGCGCCGGCAAGGCGCACCCGGAGTTGGTCGCTGCGGACCGGACCCGGTCACGGGCCTCACCCAGCGACGTGTCGGGCAGTCCGATGATCACGAACGCCGGCAGCCCGGCACCCATGTCCGCCTCGATCTCGACGAGGGCTCCGTCGACGCCCAGCAGGGCGACCGCCCGCGTCCGTGCCACGCTCATGCTCCGGCCCCGCGGACGTGGTCGATCCGCTCGTGCCCCGCGCACCGCTCGACCGTGATGCCCACGACGTCGATGCGCAACCCCCGGGGCGTCGAGGTGGGATGCGCCTGACACCAGGCCCCCGCCAGCCGTCGCAGACGGGCCAGCTTGGCCGGCGTCACGGCCTCGAGCGCGTGACCGTAGCCGGTGCCCGACCGCGTCTTGACCTCGACGACGACCACCTCGTCGCCGTCCAGGGCGACCACGTCGATCTCGCCTTCGCGGCACCGCCAGTTGCGCTCGACGACCCGCATGCCCTGCGCCTCGACGTACTCGGCCGCGACGTCTTCGCCGCGCCGACCCAATTCGTCCTTCTTCGCCATGTCTGACCTCCTGCCAGCAGGCTGGCGGAGGCGCGCCCCTCGGAGGGCGGGCGGAGCATCGGCTGGGGACGCCACCGACCCAGCCGCGGCTGGGGACGAGCCGAGTCGAGACGCAGCGCGTCCCGCGCCAGGTGGTCGCGTGGCGACGGACGACTACTCGTCGAGTGCGAGTTCTTTCGGGAGCTCGAGGTCGCGGCTCGTGAGCTCTTCGACGTTGACGTCCTTGAAGGTGAGCACCCGGACCGACTTGACGAATCGATCGGAGCGGTAGACGTCCCAGACCCAGACGTCGGTCATCGACAGTTCGAAGTAGAAGTCGTGCTCGGTGTCACGCCGGACCAGGTCGACCTCGTTGGCCAGGTAGAAACGCCGCTCGGTCTCGACCACGTAGCGGAACTGCGACACCACGTCGCGGTACTCGCGGTAGAGCGCGAGCTCGACCTCGCGGTCGTAGTCTTCGAAATCGTCCTCGTCCATCGGAGTCGAGCTTACGCGGCCCTCGGGGCAGCGGTCGCCGTCGTCCCTCTGCTGCCGGCGTAGGCGCTCGAGGTCAGTGCAGCCAGGTGAGGCGGTGCAGCGGCGACGGGCCCAATTCGGACAGGGCCCCGTAGTGCGCCGACGAGCCGTAGCCCTTGTTGCCGGCCCAGGCGTAGCCCGGGTGGACGCCGTCGGCCTCGATCATCAGCCGGTCGCGTTCGACCTTGGCGATGACCGACGCCGCCGCCACCGACGCGCAGTCGCGGTCGGCCTTGACCCTGGTCGTGATGCGCGGAGGGGTGGCGAGCTGGGGTGACAGGTAGTCGTGGTTGCCGTCGAGCACCACCACGGACTGCATGATGCCGACACCGGCGTGGTGCAGCGCCGTGAGGGCACGCTTGCCCGCGAGCCCGAGGGCGACGACGATGCCCAGCCGGTCGACCTCGTGCGCTTCGGCGAAGCCCACCGCGTGATGGGACACCCACGACGTCGCCAGCGGGTAGAGGGCCTCGCGTCGCTTCTCGGAGAGGAGCTTCGAGTCGCGCAGACCCGCGGGGACGTCGAGGCACTCGACGTGGACCGCCCCGAGCCCGACCGCGACCGGCCCGGCGATGGCGCCCCGACCGACCTCGTCGCAGCCGATCACCCAGGTCGCGCCGGCGGCGTGCAGCTCTCGTTCGTAGTCGAGGGTGGGGTCGACGACGGGGCTCATTCGCCCTCTCGCTCGGTGCCGCGGAAGACGTCGGGATAGTCGCCGAGCCACGTCCAGCGCTCGGTCGGCCAGCTGATGACGAAGGCGCGTCCGACGACGTCGCTCATCGGGACGAACCCCTTGCTCGGGGTGGCGCCGTTGTAGCGGCTGTCCTTCGAGTTGTAGCGGTTGTCGCCCATCACCCAGAGGGAGTCGGCGGGCACCGTGACCGAGAAGTCGTCGGCCGAGACCCGGGTCTCGCCCGGGGGCAGGTTCACGTAGGGCTCGTCGAGGGGGACGCCGTTGACCGACATCTGGCCGAAGTCGTTGCAGCACTCGACGGTGTCGCCCGGAAGGCCGATGACCCGCTTGATCAGGTGGTCGTTGCTGTCTTGTGCGCCGAGCCCGACCAGCGTGAGGAACCACGAGAAGCCGTCGGACACCGGGTTGCCGGTCGTCGTGCTGACGGGAGCCGTGCCGTCGAGCCAACCGCCCGGGTCGGTGAACACGACCACGTCGCCCCGCTTGACGTCCACGAGGTCGGGTACGAGCTCGTTGACGATGATGCGGTCGTTGATCTGGAGCGTCTGCTCCATCGACCCGGAGGGGATGTAGAACGACCGGATCAAGAACGTCTTGATCAGGAACGAGATCAGGAGGGCCGCCAGGAAGATGACGAGCACGTCGCGCACGAAGGTGCCGATGCCGCGCTTTCCGCCGTCGTCGCGTCGAGGACGCAGGGCGCGCCTCACTGTGTCATTCGTCATTTAACCACCCGAGCTCCCCGCCATCTTAGATGGCGAGGAGCTCGCATGATGTCGCTGAGGGGCGTGACTAGTTGTCGCGCTTCTCCTTGATCTTGGCCTTCTTGCCACGCAGTTCGCGCAGGTAGTAGAGCTTGGCGCGACGGACGGCACCGCGGCTGACGACCTCGATGTGGTCGATGACCGGGGAGTGCACCGGGAAGGTGCGCTCGACGCCGACCTGGAAGCTCACCTTGCGGACCGTGAAGGTCTCGCGGATGCCCTCGTTCTGCTTGCCGATGACGACACCCTGGAAGACCTGGACGCGCGAGCGCGTGCCTTCGATGATGTTGACGTGCACCTTGACGGTGTCGCCGGCGCGGAAGTCGGGGACGTCCGAGCGGAGATTGGCGGAGTCAACCGCGTCGAGGATGTGCATTGTCGTTCGCTCTCTGCAACCGCCACAGGTCGACTGCGTGTCTGGGGCGCGTCACGCGCCCGTCATGATGAAGAAGGTGTGCTCTGGATCGGCAGACTCCCCTGTGGCAGAGTCGTGCGCAGGCACAAGCGCCTATTGTGCCACAGCGCGGGCACCCGTGTCAGCCTCGCGGCGTGATGGTGATGACGGGGCCGTCGTCGCCGTAGCCGGGCCGACGCCCCGCGGCGGCCCCGGTGCCCGACGCGACCCGCTCGAGATCGGCGAGCGACGTGGCCATGCGGGCCCGCGCCTCCTTCGCGAACTGCCAGAGAGCGCAGGCGAACAGGCCCACGCCCGCCGCGATCGTGACGACGGCGCAGAGGGCGAACAGGGCGGTCGAGAGGTCGAGGGACGAGACCCCGCCGGCGACCTGCGTGAAGGCCGACGCGGACGCGGACTCGGCGGAGCTGTCGACGATGAAGAACCCCAGGCCGAGCTGGCCGAACCAGGACAGGGCGAGCAGACCCGCGTCGGCCCACGACACGGCCTTCGCCCGCCGGACGCTGCGGCGACCCACCACCACGCCGGTGGCCACCGCCTGCCCGATGAAGAGAAGGGGCACGAGCAGCAACTGGCCGACGAACTGCAGTCCCAACGGCACGCCGAAGAACGCCCGACCCAGCAGCACCCAGAGCGGCAGCACGAAGACGGCCACCCAGAGGAGGCGGTAGAAGATCCGGCGCGTCGTCATGCGGTCGAGGCTACGAGGGCTTCGTGAAGAATGGCTGCATGATCGAACTGCGCACCCCCGACGAGATCGAACGCATGCGACCCGCCGGAGCCTTCGTCGCCCGCGTGCTCGAGGCGACCCGTGCGGCCGCGCGACCCGGCGTCGACCTGCTCGACCTCGACGCGCTCGCGCACCGCATGATCCGCGAGGCGGGGGCCGAGAGCTGCTACGTCGACTACCACCCGTCGTTCGGGGCGAGCCCGTTCGGCAAGGTCATCTGCACGTCGGTCAACGACGCGGCCCTGCACGGCCTGCCGCATCGCTACCGCCTGCGCGACGGAGACCTGCTCAGCCTCGACTTCGCCGCCTCGGTGGACGGTTGGGTCGCCGACTCGGCCGTGTCGTTCGTCGTCGGCGAGCGGGCGTCGCCCGAGGACCTCCGCCTGATCGAGACCTGCGAGGTGGCCCTCGACGCCGGCATCGCGGCCTTGAGGCCGGGCGCCAAGCTCGGCGACGTCTCGGCCGCGATCGGACAGGTCGCTCGCGGGGCGGGTTACGGCGTCAACCTGCAGTTCGGCGGCCACGGGGTCGGACGCACCATGCACGGCGACCCCCACGTGCCGAACGACGGGCGCGCGGGGCGCGGGTGGCCCGTCCGACCGGGCCTCGTCGTCGCGATCGAGCCGTGGCTGATGCGCGGCACGGACGCGATCGTGACCGACGCCGACGGCTGGACGCTCCGCAGCGTCGACGGCTCGCGGGCCGCACACGTCGAGCACACCGTCGCCGTCACCGAGGACGGGCCGCTCGTGCTCACCGCGCGCGGGTGACCCGGACGGGCCGTCCCCGGCGGGCCCTCCCCGGCGGGTCGGGCCGGGACGCCCGGACCGCGCAGGCTCGGCCCGATCAGTCGAGCAAGTCGGGCCGTACCCGGCGGGTGCGCTCGAGCTGCTGCTCGCGACGCCAGGTCGCGATCGCCGCGTGGTTGCCGCTCAGCAGCACCGGAGGCACGTCGAGACCCCGCCAGGACGCCGGCTTGGTGTAGCTGGGATACTCGAGCAGGCCGTCTTCGTGGCTCTCTTCGGTGAGGCTCTCGGGGTTGCCCACGACGCCCGGGACGAGACGACCGATGGCCTCGATCATCGCCGTGACGGCGACCTCGCCACCGTTCAGCACGTAGTCGCCCAAGCTGATCTCGCGCACCGTCGCCCGGCTGGCGGCGTGCTCGACGACGCGCTGGTCGATGCCCTCGTACCGGCCGCAGGTGAAGACCAGGTGCGGCGCGAACGCGAGCTCGCGAGCCGTGGCCTGGGTGAACGGCGTGCCGGCCGGCGACGGGACGATCATGATCGTGTCGTCGGGCGTGGACGTCTCGCCGAAGACGTGGTCGAGCGCCTCGCCCCAGGGCTCGGGCCGCATGACCATGCCGGCCCCGCCACCGTAGGGGGTGTCGTCGACGGTGCGGTGCCGGTCGTGCGTGAAGTCACGCAGGTCGTGCACCTCGACGTCGAGCAGCTTCTGCTGCCGCGCCTTGCCGAGCAGCGAGATGTCGAGCACCCCGAAGAACTCGGGGAAGATCGACACGATGTCGATGCGCACGCGTCAGCGCTCGTCGTCGGGAGCGGACTCGCCGTCGGAGGCCGGTTCGTCGACGCCGTCGGCGACCGACCGGTCGACGTCGTCGGAGGCCGGCTCGTCGTCGGTGTCGTCGGCCAGCTCTTCGAAGAGCCCCTGCGGCGGGGTCACGACGACCACGCCGGCCTCGACGTCGACCTTCGGCACGAGGGCCGAGACGAACGGAACGAGGACTTCGCCCGACGCGGTGTCGACCGCGAGGAGGTCTTGGGCCGGCAGGTGGTCGACCCGGGCCACGGTGCCCACGACGACGCCGTCACGCTCGACGCGGAGGCCGACCAACTGGTGGTCGTACCAGGCGTCGTCCTCGTGGGGCAGCTCGTCGGCGTCCTGGTCGACCCAGAGGATCGCCTTGACGAGCGACTCGGCCGCCGTGCGGTCGTCGACCCCGTCGAAGAAGCCCACCGGGTGGCTGTTGTACCAGCGCAGCTCGGTGAGGGTGAGGGTCTTGTCGTGCCAGGCGCTGTCGGCGGGCACCTGGAGGCGGAACACGGCACCCGGCACGAAGCGTTGCTCGGGGGTGTCGGTGAAGAGTTCGAGCTTGAGGGCGCCCTTGAGGCCGTGGGCCTTGGTCAGGCGCCCCACCCGGAGTTCGGTCTTGCGGTCGGACGGCACGGTTCTAGAGATCGCCGTCGACGACGTCGACCCGGACCCGCTTGCCGTCGGCCAGCGCGGTGATCAGGGTCCGGAGGGCCTTGGCGGTGCGACCGGCACGGCCGATGACGCGACCGAGGTCGTCCGCGTGGACGTGCACCTCGAGGACGTCGCCTCGTGGGGAGTTCTTCTCCACGACCTGCACCTCGTCCGGGTGATCGACGATCCCCCGGACGAGGTGTTCGAGTGCAGGTGCGAGCACCGACTACGCCTCGGTGGTCTCGGCGTCGTCGCTGGACTCGGCGGGAGCCTCGGCCTTGGCCGCGGGCTTCTCGGTCTTGGGCACGAGGACCGGCTTCTTCTTCTCGTCGGCGACGAAGGCCTCTTTCGGAGCCTTGGTCTTGACGGTGCTGACGGCGTCGGCGTCGCCCTTGAACTTGCCCCAGTCGCCCGTGAGCTTCAGCAGCGCGGCGACCTGCTCGGTCGGCTGAGCGCCGACGCCGAGCCAGTACTGCGCACGCTCGGACTCGACCTCGATGAACGAGGGCTCCTCGGTGGGGTGGTACTTGCCGATCTCTTCGATGACGCGACCGTCGCGCTTGGTGCGCGAGTCGGCGACGACGATGCGGTAGTAGGGGGCGCGGATCTTGCCCATGCGCTTGAGACGGATCTTGACAGCCACAATTCTCCTGTGTGATGTGATGTGGGCGAGTTGCCAGCCGTGAGCGTGGGGGCACACTCGGCTCGAAAGCTCTGATGGGAGTCGAACGTCGTCTGATTAGAGGGTCGGACGACAGAAGACTCGACCTCCCATTGTTGCAGACGAAAGGCCATCTGCACGAATTGCGTTGCGTCGTGTCCGACACCGCGCCTCCTCGGCGTCACCGGACGTCGCGGGCGGCGCAGGCCGGCCCGCCGGACGGCCCCGACCGGCACCCGACTGGCAGGATGGAACCGCCCTGACGCCCATGGGAAGGCCACGCGGATGCGCATCGATTTCACGACCTCAGAGCGGTCGACCCTCGGCGTCGAGTGGGAGCTCGCCCTCGTCGACCACGAGTCGGGAGAACTGGCGCCGCACGCCCCGGCGATCCTCGCCGACCTGGCCCACGTCAACGACGGCGGTCCGGAACGGTTGACCACCGAACTGCTCACCAACACGGTCGAGGTCGTCACGGGCGTGCACCGCCGGGTCGCCGACGCCGTCGACGACCTCAGGGGCACGATCGACCTGGTCCGCGGCCCGGCCTCCGTGCTCGGTGCCGACCTCATGTGCGCCGGGACGCATCCCTACAGCCGCTACGCCGACCAGGAGGTGACGCCCGACAAAGAGCGTTACGCCACCCTGATCGACCGGACGCGGTGGTGGGGCCGCCAGATGATGATCTGGGGCGTCCACGTCCACGTCGGCATCGACGACCAGGACAAGGTGCTGCCGATCCTCAACGGCATGCTCACCTACCTGCCGCACTTCCAGGCGCTGACGGCGTCGAGCCCGTTCTGGGTCGGCGAGGAGACCGGGTACGCCTCGAACCGCGCCCTGATGTTCCAGCAGCTCCCGACGGCGGGCTTGCCGCCCCAGTTCGCGACCTGGTCCGAGTACGAGGCCATGGTCGCCGACATGACCCACACCGGCGTGATCGACGACCACAGCGAGTTGCGCTGGGACCTCCGCCCCTCACCGAAGTGGGGCACCCTCGAGACGCGCGTCTTCGACGGCATCGCGACGACCGACGAGCTCGCCGCCGTGACGGCACTGGTGCAGTGCCTCGTCGACGACATGTCCGGGCGGCTCGACCGCGGCGAGACCCTGACGAGCATGCAGCCGTGGTTCGTCCGCGAGAACAAGTGGCGCGCCGCCCGGTACGGCATGGACGCCATCGTGATCCAGAACGCGGCCGGCGACGAACGACTGGTGACGGACGACCTGCGCGAACTCGTGACGTCGCTCGAGCCGGCGGCCGAACGTCTCGGCTGTCTCGACGAACTGCACTCGCTCGCGACGATCACCGACCGCGGGGCCAGCTACCAACGCCAGCTCACCGTCGCCGCCGCGCACGGGGGCGACCTGCGCCCCGTCGTGGCGTCGCTGGTCCGCGAGTTCGACGAAGGGCTGTCCGCAGCCGAGTGACCAGCCGCCTGCGGCGCGGCGGGCACACGACGGCGCCCGCCCCGCAGCAGGCGGGGCGGGCGTCGAGGACCGTCAGGAGGCGCGAGTCGGCTCAGCCGCGCCCGAGCATCTTCTGCAGCGACGCGAGTTCTTCGGGCGAGGGCGCCGCGCCACCCGCGGCGGCCCCGCCGCCGCCGAGCCCGAAGCCCGAGCCGCCCGGAGCCGAGGACGCCGGCCTGGCACCCGTGGTGAGGGCGGCGTTCTGCGCGGCACGCTTGGCCGGGTTGCCGGCCTTGGAGCCCTTCTTCTTGGGCTGTGCCTTCTTGCCGGCGTACGAGGCCCCGGGGATCGGCCCCATGCCGGGCACCTGGGGCACGCCGCCCTTGGCGACGGTCTTCATCATCTTCGACGCCTGCTCGAAGCGCTGGACGAGCTGGTTGACGTCGGTGACCGTCATGCCCGAACCGCGGGCGATGCGGAGGCGACGCGAGCCGTTGAGCAGCTTGGGCATCGCTCGCTCTTGCTTGGTCATCGACTGGATGATCGCCTCGGTGCGGACGATCTCGCGTTCGTCGAAGTTCTCGAGTTGCTCGCGCATGCCCTTGGCACCCGGCAGCATGCCGAGCATGCCCTTGATCGAACCCATCTTGCGCAGCTGCTGCATCTGCGTGAGGAAGTCGTCGAGCGTGAAGGAGTCGGTCGCGATCTTCTGCGCGACCGCCATCGCCTCTTCTTCGTCGAAGGCCTGCTGGGCCTGCTCGATCAGCGAGAGGATGTCGCCGAGGTCGAGGATGCGGCTCGCCATGCGGTCGGGGTGGAACGGCTCGAAGTCGTCGAGCGACTCACCCGTCGAGGCGAACATGATGGGGCGGCCGGTGACCGAGGCCACGCTGAGTGCGGCACCACCGCGGGCGTCTCCGTCGAGCTTCGAGAGCACGACGCCGGTGAAGTCCACACCGTCCTGGAAGGCCTTGGCGGTCGCGACGGCGTCCTGACCGATCATCGCGTCGATGACGAAGAGCACCTCGTCGGGATCGACCGCCTTGCGGATGTTCGCGGCCTGCTTCATGAGCTCGGCGTCGACGCCGAGACGGCCTGCCGTGTCGACGATGACCGTGTCGTACTGCTTGTCGCGGGCGTACTTGATGGCCTGCTTCGCGACCTTGACGGGGTCGCCGACGCCGTTGCCCGGCTCGGGCGCGAAGACGTGGGCCCCGGCCTGCTCGCCGACGACCTGCAGCTGCGTCACCGCGTTGGGGCGCTGGAGGTCGGCCGCCACGAGCATGGGCGTGTGGCCGTCCTTCACGAGCCACTTGGCCAGCTTGCCCGCGAGGGTCGTCTTGCCGGCACCCTGGAGGCCCGCGAGCATGATCACGGTCGGCGGGTTCTTCGCGAACTCGAGCCGGCGCTGCTGACCACCGAGGATCTGCACCAGTTCTTCGTTGACGATCTGGACGACCTGCTGCGCCGGGTTCAGGGCCTTGCTGACCTCGTCGCCGAGGGCGCGGTCGCGGACCGTGTTCGTGAAGGCCTTGACGACGTCGAACGCGACGTCGGCGTCGAGCAGGGCACGACGGATCTCGCGCACGGTGCCGTCGACGTCGGCGGGGCTCAGCTTGCCCTTGTTGCGGAGGTTCTTGAACGTTTCCGCGAGGCGGTCGGAGAGGGTTCCAAAAGTGGCCATGGTGCGCCCATCTTAACCGACCGTCGGCCTCCTGTGCTGCGTGGCCGCGCCTCCTCGGCCCGTCGTTGTTGTACCGAGTGCATCAATGGGCCTAGCCTCGGGGTGTGACCACGACGCGACGCACGGGCCTCACGGGCCCGCCACTCGACTACGACGAGGGCCTGCGCCTGCAGCGCGAGCTGCACGCCGACGTCGTGGCCGGCCGGCTGGACTCGGCCCTCGTCCTCTGCCAGCACCCGTCGGTGTACACGGCGGGCACGCGGACGCAGCCCGCCGACCTGCCGCGCGACGGCTCCCCCGTGACCCGGGTGGACCGCGGCGGACGCATCACGTGGCACGGCCCCGGCCAGCTCGTGGCGTACCCGATCGTCCGCCTGCCCGAACCGCTGGACGTGGTCGCCCACGTCCGGGCGCTCGAGGCGTGCCTGATCGCCGTGTGCTCGGGCGTAGGGGTGTCGGCCGTCCGCGTCGAGGGGCGCAGCGGCGCCTGGGTGCGCGGACCGCTCGGCGACGAGAAGGTCGCGGCGGTCGGCGTGCGGGTCGCCGAGGGGGTGACGATGCACGGCGTCGCCCTCAACTGCGACGCCGACCTGTCGTCGTACGCCGGGATCGTGCCCTGCGGCATCACCGACGCCGGCGTGACCAGCCTGACCCGCGCCTCCGGGAGGCGCGTGGCCGTGACCGACGTCGCGGACGCCCTCGAGACCTCCCTGACCGCCTACCTGACCAGCCTCGAGACCGCCGGCCGCGTGCCGGCCCGACCCGACCCCGTGGGAGCCCACCGATGACGACGACCGCCCCCGAGGGACGACGCCTGCTGCGCGTCGAGGCCCGCAACGCCGAGACCCCGATCGAGAAGAAGCCGACCTGGATCAGGACGACCGCGAGGCAGGGCCCGGAGTACCGCGCCCTGACCGAGCTCGTGGTCGACAAGAAGCTGCACACGGTCTGCCAGGAGGCCGGCTGCCCGAACATCTTCGAGTGCTGGGAGGACCGCGAGGCCACGTTCCTGATCGGCGGCTCGCAGTGCACGCGGCGCTGCGACTTCTGTCAGATCGACACGGGCAGGCCGAGCCCGATCGACCGCCGCGAGCCCCTCTCGGTCGCGGAGTCGGTGCGCGAGATGGGGCTGCGCTACGCGACCGTCACGGGCGTCGCGCGCGACGACCTGGACGACGGAGGCGCGTGGCTCTACGCCGAGACCATCCGTCGCATCCACGAGCTGAACCCGGGCACGGGCGTCGAGATCCTCGTCCCCGACTTCAACGGTCGCCCCGAACTGCTCGCGCAGGTCTTCGACGCCCGTCCCGAGGTCTTCGCCCACAACGTCGAGACCGTGCCGCGCATCTTCAAGCGCATCCGCCCCGCGTTCACCTTCGAGCGGTCGCTCGACGTCATCCGGCAGGGGCACGACGCCGGCCTGGTCACCAAGTCGAACCTCATCCTCGGCATGGGTGAGGAACGCGACGAGGTGATCGACGCCCTCGAGCGCCTGAGGGAGGCGCACACCGACGTCATCACGCTGACCCAGTACCTGCGTCCCAGCCCGCGACACCTGCCGGTGGCGCGATGGGTGCACCCGGACGAGTTCGTCGACTTCCGGGAGATCGCGGAGGACATGGGATTCAGCGGCGTGCTGGCCGGGCCGCTCGTGCGCTCGTCGTACCGGGCGGGCCGACTCTGGGCGAGGGCCACCGAGGCGCGGGGCGAGGTCGTGCCCGAGGCGCTGCGACTCCTGCTCGAGGCCGGGGCCGGGCGCCAGGCCGTGTGACCCGTGCCCGCCGGGGCTCGCTACGCGATGAGGTTCTGGACGAACACGTGCGGCGTGAAGCCCGTGAGGTCGCCGATGCCCTCGCCCTGCCCGACCAGCTTGATCGGGATGCCCGTCTGTTCTTGCACCGCGAGGACGAAGCCGCCGCGGGCCGAACCGTCGAGCTTCGTCAGCACGAGGCCCGTGACCCCGGCGTGCTCGATGAAGGCCTGCGCCTGGGCGAGGCCGTTCTGACCCGTCGTCGCGTCGAGCACGAGCAGCACCTCGGCGATCTCGGTCTGCTTCTCGACGACGCGCTTGATCTTGCCGAGCTCGTCCATCAAGCCCGACTTCGTCTGCAGGCGCCCCGCGGTGTCGATCAGGACGATCTCGATGCCCTCGCGCATGGCGAGCTCGACCGTCTGGAACGCCACGGACGCGGGGTCCTGCCCCTGCTGCTGCGGGCGGACGATGCGCGCCCCCGCCCGCTCGGCCCAGGTCGCGACCTGCTCGACGGCCGCGGCCCGGAACGTGTCGGCCGCGCCCACGACGACCGAGCGGTCGTAGTTGCGGAGGAACTTGGCGAACTTGCCGATGGTGGTCGTCTTGCCGACGCCGTTGACGCCGACCATGAGCACGACGGCGGGTCGCGCGCTGAGCTTGAGGGTCGAGTCGAGCTTGGAGAGGCGCTCTTCGAGGGTCTCGCGCAGCATGCGCTTGAGGTCGGCGGGGTCGGTGGTCGAGTAGCGCTGCACCTTCGCCTGCAGGTCGTCGATGATCTGCTCGGTCACGTCCGGGCCGAAGTCGGCGCCGATCAGGGCGGCCTCGAGGTCGTCCCACGTGGTCTCGTCGATCGTCTTCTTGGCGAACATGCCACGGAGGGCACCGGAGAGGGACCAGGGAGAAGCCATGCGGGCCAGCATATTCGGCCCCGGGCGAGACCGCGGACGTGCAGAGGCTGTAAGCTCGCCAGGTTGAAGGGGAGTACTCCCACGCGGTGGCGTCGTCAATACGGAAGAGACCGATCTCGACCCGGTGCACCGGTTCGCAGCCGTCCTGATCAGGACGCGTCGCGAGTGGAGGAGACCTTCGGTACCCGCTGCGTACTGGAGGTACACACATGGACGTCCACTTCTTGACCTGGGCGATCACCATCGCCGGCATCATCGGCCTGCTGTTCTTCGACTTCTTCAGTCACGTGCGCACGCCGCACGAGCCGACCATCCGCGAATCGGCCATCTGGTCGGGCGTGTACATCGGCATCGCCGTCCTGTTCGGCGTCGGGGTCGGCGTCTTCTCGAACTGGACGTTCGGTGGCGAGTACTTCGCCGGCTACATCACCGAGAAGGCCCTCTCGGTCGACAACCTGTTCGTCTTCCTGATCATCATGACGAGCTTCGCGGTGCCCCGCATCTACCAGCAGAAGGTGCTGCTCGTCGGCATCGCCATCGCCCTGCTGTCGCGTGGTCTGTTCATCGCGGCGGGCGTCGTGATCATCGAGAACTTCTCGTGGGTCTTCTACCTCTTCGGCATCCTGCTCTTCTGGCTCGCCTACAGCCAGGTCAAGGGCGGCCACGGAGACGACGAGAAGGACGAGGCGGACAGCAAGCTCATCCGCGCCCTGCGCCGCGTCATCCCCACCTCGCAGGACTACGACGGCCAGAAGCTGACCACCAAGGTCGACGGCAAGCGCCTCTTCACCCCGCTCTTCCTCGTGATGGTCGCGATCGGACTGACCGACGTGCTCTTCGCGCTCGACTCGATCCCGGCCATCTTCGGCCTCACGCAAGAGGCCTACATCGTCTTCACGGCGAACGCGTTCTCGCTGCTCGGCCTGCGCCAGCTGTACTTCCTCATCTCGGGCCTGCTCGAGCGCCTCGTCTACCTCGCCCAGGGCCTCGCGGTCATCCTCGCCTTCATCGGCGTCAAGCTGCTGTTCCACGCCCTGCACGTCAACGAGGTGCCGTTCATCAACGGCGGCGAGCCGATCACCTGGATCCCCGAGATCCCGATCTGGTTCTCCCTCGGCTTCATCGTGTTGACGATCGCCGTCGCGACCGTCGCCAGCCTCGCGAAGACCCGTCGGGACGCCCGGGCGAAGGCCGGCGTCACGACGAGCACCGACGACGACCACTGATCCCCCGACGGGCGGTCCCCACCGGGGCCGCCCGTCGCCACTCCCCCGCGGCACCCCCGCGGCCGCACCACGGAACGGAACACCCCGATGCGCCTCGAACTCATCCGCCACGGTCAGACCGACTGGAACCTCGCCGACAAGCTCCAGGGCTCCTCGGACATCCCCCTGAACGACACGGGCCGCGGCCAGGCCCTCGAGGCGGCTCGCCTGCTGGCCGGCGTCGAGTGGAGCGCCATCGTGTCGTCGCCGCTCGGGCGTGCCCGCGAGACCGCGGAGATCATCGCCGCCGAACTGGGCATCGAGCTGGGTGACGCCTACGACGAACTGATCGAGCGCGACTACGCGTCGCACGAGGGCCGCACCCCCGAGTCGCCGATCCCCGACCAGCCGAACGCGGACTACCCCGACATCGAACCGCGCGAGTCGGTGGCGGCCCGCGGACTCGGCGCCCTCGAGATGATCCGCGACACGCGGCTGCCCCTCGACGGTGACGACGCCCACATCGTCGTCGTCTGCCACGGCACGATCATCCGGTTCACCCTCGCCGAGATCCTCGGTCGCGAGGTGCCGCACATCGAGAACGCCGCGGCGAACACCGTCGAGTGGGACGGCACCGCCTGGCACGTGCTGAGCATCAACGGCGGGGTCGTCGACACGCCGATCGACTGACACCCCGGTGCCCCACGGGGCGCGACGAGAACGCAGGAGGCGCGGCCACGCAGGTCGCGCCTCCTGCGTCTCCCGTCGGGGCGGGGTTCAGGAGGCGTCGGCGATGCCGCGCTCGTCCGTGGGGCCCGCGGCGGTGCCGCGCTCGGCGACGACGCGCTGGCCGACGACGGCGCTGACCCCGTCCTGACGCATCGAGACGCCGTAGAGGGCGTCGGCGATCTCCATCGTGCGCTTCTGATGCGTGATGACGATCAGTTGGCTCGACTCGCGGAGGTCCTCGAAGATCGTCAGCAACCGGCCGAGGTTGGCGTCGTCCAGGGCCGCCTCGACCTCGTCCATGATGTAGAACGGGCTCGGCCGGGCCTTGAAGATCGCGATCAGCAACGCCACGGCGGCCAACGACCGCTCGCCACCGGACAGCAGCGACAGCCTCTCGATCTTCTTGCCGGCAGGCTTCACCGTCACCTCGATCCCGGTCGCCAGCAGGTCGTCGGGGTCGGTCAGGTGGAGCGAACCGCTGCCCCCGGGGAAGAGGATCGGGAAGACCCGGTCGAAGGCCGCCTGGGTGTCGGCGAACGCGCTCGCGAAGATGGTCTGCATCTTGTCGTCGATCTCGTCGATGATCGTCAGCAGGTCCGCGCGCGTGCCGGTCAGGTCGGTGAGCTGCTCGGTCAGGAAGAGATGGCGCTGCTCGAGCGCCGCGAACTCTTCGAGGGCCAGGGGGTTCACCCGGCCGAGCCGGGCAAGCTTCTTCTCGGCCACGGCGAGCCGGCGCTGCTGCGTCGCCCGGTCGAAGGGCACGCCCCGAGGAGGCGCGGTGGCGGCCCCGGCGAGGGCGAGGGTCGCGTCGTCGAGGTCGGCGGCACCGTCGGCTCCCCGGGCGGCACGGCCAGTGCCCTCCCCCGCGGCGTCGTCCTCGCCCGCGACGTCGTCCTCGCCCGCGGCGTCGACGTCGACCAGGTCGACCTCGTCGTCCACGGACGGGCGGGTCGCGACCTCGTCGTCGCTCGGCACGAGCACGTGCGGTCCGTACTCGGCGACGAGGACGTCCTCGACGAGGCCGAGCTCGGAGCCGGCCCGTTCGAGCAGCCCGGACAGGTGCAGCGTCTTCTCGTAGATCTCCATCTCGAGGCCGTGCACGCTCTCGGTCACGGTGGCGAGCCGGTCGCGCAGCTCGCGCTCGGCTCTGCGGAGCGCCTGCAGCTCGGTGTTCTGCTCGGTCCGGGCCGCCTCGGCCTCCGCCAGGACCGCGCGCGCCTCGGCCACCGACCGGGCCGCGGCGTCCAGGGTCGGCGGCAGGGCCTCGAGCACCGACGACGTGGCGGCCATCTGGCGATGCCGCACCACCGTCTGACGGGCCTGGAGTTCGGCGGCCGCCCGTTGCTCGTCGAGTTGACGCTGCAGGGCCTCGGCGCGGGCGATCTCGGCCCGGACCCGTTCGCGGACGGTCTCGAGGGCGATGCGGCGCTCGGTCTCGACGGCGCGCGCCGTCTCGACCTCGGCCAGCAGGCCGTCGCGCGCCGACGCGTCGAGCAGTGGACGCGGGCGGGCGGCGTGTTCGTCGTGGGCGGCCGCCGCGGCGTCGACGGCGCGGCTCGCGGCGTCGACGGCCTCGACCGACGCGTCGAGCGCGACCGAGAGCCGATCGACCTCGGCCTCGGCGGCCTCGACCCGGGCACGCAGACGACCGAGCTGCTGCCCGTGGGAGGTGACCCGCGCCTCCTCGTCCCGGGCGGCGGCCGCTGCCTCCTTCGCTCGGGTGCGCGTCGTGGCGAGCCGTTCCCGGAGCTCGGCGAGCCCGGGAGCGAGCCGCTCGATCTCGGTGGCCACGCCGGTGAGCCGCTCGGCGGCCGCATCACGCTCGGCGACGAGCTCGAGACGCGACCGCTCGACGCCCGACCCGCCGCGCAGCACGTAGTCGGTCAGCACCTCGCCGGCCCGCGTGATGACGGTCACGGGGACCGGGTGGCCGGCGAGTGCCCGCCAGGCCGAGCGAGCGACCGCGAGGTCGTCGGCCACGATGGTGGCGGCCAGCAGTCCGAGCACCCCGGGAGGCGCGGTGACGACGGCCGTGGCGGCGACGGTCCCGGCCGGGAGGTCGACGTCGAGCGTCGACCGGGGCCGCTCGGGCTCGGCCACGACGACCTCGACCCGACCGAGCTCGGCCTCGGTGGCGTGCGCGACCGCGTGGACCGCGGCCTCGACGTCGTCGGCCAGCACCGAGTCGACCACGCTGCCGAGCGCCGCCGCGACGGCGGCCTCGTAACCGGGACTCACCTGGACGTGCTCGGCCACCAGGCCGCGGATGCCCGGTCGGCCCGCGGCGACCAGGGCGGCCGTGGCGTCGTTCTGGTCGAGGGCCAACGAGAGCGCGCTGCGGCGGGCCGCGAGGGCGTCGCGCTCACGCTCGGCCGCGTGCAGGCGGTCGCGCTGCTCGTCGACGCTCGCCGTGAGGGTCGACAGCTGTTCTTCGGCCTCGGCCTGGACGGCGGCGTGGTCGACGCCGTCGGCGTCGGCCCGCGGGGACCGCTGCTCGAGCTCGGCGTACTCGGCCCGCCCGGCGTCGCGACGCGCCTCGGCGGCCTCGAGTGCCGCGCGCTGCCGCAGCTGCTCGCCCCGGACGGCCGCGAGCCCCGACCGTGCCGCCTCGAGGGCGCCGCGCAGGCGGGTCGCCTCGAGGTCGTGCTGCGAGACGAGGACGCTCTGGGCCTGGATCTCGACGTCGAGGGCGTCGAGGGAGGCCCGGGCCGTGGCCAGGTCGGCCCCGGCCTGCCCCACCGCCGCCTCGGCCTGCGAGACGTCGCCGCGCAGGCGCTCGGCCTCGTCGCGGGCGTCGGCGACCATGCCCGAGCTGACGGTGGTCGCCACGGCGGGTCGGTCCCCCTGCTGGGCGAGCAGCTGGAGTCGCTGCTGCGCGAGGCTCGACAGGCTGCGCAGGCGCTCGTGGACCGACTCGAGTCCGAAGACGACCCGACGGGCCTCGTCGACGGCGTCGCCGACCATGGCCTGCTCGAGGCGGTGCTCGCGCTGCTTGTTCTCGTCCAGGCGGCCCTGCAGGACGAGGCGCTCGCTCTTGCGCTCGGCCTCGCTGCTCGACCGGGCCGTGAGCGACTCGCGGAGGGCGACGACCTCGTCGGCCAGCAGACGGGCGCGGGCGTCGCGGACGACCGCCGCGATGGTCTGCGCCTCACGGGCGATCTCGGCCTGGCGCCCGAGCGGCTTGAGCTGGCGGCGGATCTCGCCCGCGAGATCGCTGAGGCGCGTGAGGTTCGTCTGCATGGCCTCGAGCTTGCGGAGGGTCTTCTCCTTGCGACGACGGTGCTTGAGGATGCCGGCGGCCTCCTCGACGAAGCCCCGGCGGTCCTCGGGAGTGGCGCGCAACACGGCGTCGAGCTGCCCCTGCCCCACGATGACGTGCATCTCGCGGCCGAGGCCGGAGTCGCTGAGGAGCTCTTGCACGTCGAGCAGTCGACAGCCCTCGCCGTTGATGGCGTACTCGCTGCCCCCGTTGCGGAAGAGCGTCCGACTGATCGTCACCTCGGTGTAGTCGATGGGCAGGGCCCCGTCGGAGTTGTCGATCGTCAGCACGACCTGGGCCCGACCGAGCGGCCCACGGGTCGACGTGCCGGCGAAGATGACGTCCTCCATCTTGCCGCCGCGCAGGTTCTTCGCCCCCTGCTCGCCCATCACCCAGGCGAGGGCGTCGACGACGTTGCTCTTGCCCGAACCGTTCGGGCCGACGACGCAGGTGACCCCCGGCTCGAAGGCGAACGTGGTCGCGGAGGCGAACGACTTGAAGCCCTTGAGCGTGAGGCTCTTCAGGTACATGCGCCGCGCCTCCTCGGGACTCGTGACGGGTGGTGACCCGCGCTCAAGGATAGGGGCGGAGGCGCCGCGGACCGGGGAGGCGGACGCCCTCGGCCGTCGGGGTTCAGCGCGTGCGCACCCGCTGGCAGCGGGGGCAGAAGTGACTCGACCGGTTCATGAAGGCCTCGCGCACGATGAGCGTGCCGCACCGTGGGCACGGACGCCCCTGCTGCCCGTACGCCGCGAGGCTGTGGCTGAAGTAGCCCGACTGGCCGTTGACGTTGACGTACTGGGCGTCGAAGCTCGTGCCCCCCTCGCCGAGGGCCTTGAGCAACACGACCCGCACCTCGGCCAGCAGCACCCGCGCCCGAGCCCTCGACAACGACTCGGTGGGCTGTTCGGGGTGCACCCGCGCGGCCCAGAGGCTCTCGTCGGCGTAGATGTTGCCCACCCCGCTCAGCAGACCCTGGTCGAGGAGCGCCCGCTTCACCGCCGTGCGGCGGTCCAGCAGACGGGTGATCACCCGCGCTTCGTCGAAGGCGGGGTCGAGCGGGTCGCGCGCGATGTGCGAGACCTGCTGCGGGACGCGGCGCACCCAGGCGGCCGGGTCGGCGTCGGTGCCGACGGCCGTGGTGCCGGGTGTGGCCTCCCCCGCGGCCAGGACGTCGGAACCCAGGAGTCGCGGGCCGGCGAACCCCGCCGCGCGCCCGTCCAGGGTGGGCACCGTCTCGTCGAGGGCCATCGAGCCGAAGATGCGCTGGTCGACGAAGGCGAGCCGCACGGGGCCGAGCGACGGGCTCTCGACGTCGAGCCGGATGCGCATCAGGCGGTCGGGCTCGGCATCCCGGCTGCGGAGCAAGACCTGCCCGCTCATGCCGAGATGCGCGACCAGGGCCAGGGGTCGCTCGTGCCGCTCGACCGGTTCGAAGGGGAACCAGAGGAACTTCCCCCTACGGACGGCCGAATCGATCGTGCCCCCGACGAGCCGGTCGACGAAGTCGTCGCTCGGGCCACGGTGCCGCTTGAGCGACCGCTGGTCGAGCACCTCGACGGCCGTCACCACGGCGCCGGACACCACCGGGTGCAGACCGGCGCGGACGACCTCGACCTCGGGCAGTTCGGGCACGGTCAGTCGACGGAGGCGGCGGCCCGACGGGCGGCGGCGACGCCGGCAGCCGACGCGTTGAGGGACGTCCACGCCCCGAGGGCGGCGGCCATCTCGGCCTGCTTCTTGCTGCTGCCGGACCCCTCGGCGACTCCTTGGTCGTCGCCCAGGGCGACGACGGCGTGGAACCGCTTGTCGTGGTCGGGCCCGCTGTCGGTCACCGAGTACGAGGGCATGCCCCGGCCGAGGGTCGCCGCGAGTTCTTGCAGGCTGGTCTTGGGGTCCATGGCGGCGCCGAATCGATCCGGGTCGACGAGCAGAGGGGCCACGAGACGCAGGACGAGCGCCGTGGCGGCTTCACCGCCGGCCTCGAGGTAAGTCGCCCCGATGATGGCCTCGACCGTGTCGGCCAGGATCGAGTGCTTGTCGCGACCACCGGTCAGCTCTTCGCCGCGACCGAGGCGCAGGTGCGGGCCGAGGCCGATGATCCGCGCCACCTCGGCCAGGGCGACGGTGCTGACCAGGCTGGCCCGACGCTTGGCGAGGTCGCCCTCGTCGAGGTCGGGGTTCTCGGTGAAGAGCATGACCGTGACGGCCTGGCCCAGGATCGAGTCGCCGAGGAACTCGAGGCGCTCGTTGTTGCCGACGCCGCCGTGCTCGTACGAGTACGACCGGTGCGTCAGCGCCTGGTCGATCAGGTCGTCGCTGAGCTCGATCTGCAGTCGGGACAAGAGAACAGCCCGGTCGGCACCAGGGCTCGACTCGGGCTGACTCATGCGCTCACCGCGAGGGTGGACGGGTTCACGTCGGTGATCAGACGTCGGCGACCTTGCGGCCCTTGTACTCCATGTACAGGGCGGTGCCGGCGCTGTCCTCGACGACCTTGGCACGGTGCGGGAGGCTGTAGGTGACCTTGCCGTTCTCGATCGTCTTGACGAGCTGGACCGGCGTGGCCTTCCACTGCGAACGACGAGCGTGCGTGTTGGAGCGTGACTGCTTGCGCTTCGGGACGGCCATGGGTTTCTCTTCTCTCTGTCGGCACCCTCGCGGGTGCCTGGGTCTGACGATGGTGGGTGACGCGGTGGTGTTCAGTGCTGCTCGTCGGCCGGGCGCTGGTCGTCGTGACCGGTGCCCTGTGACGTGCCGTCGGCGGGTGCCGATTCAGCCTGGAACCCTGCCAGTGCCGACCAGCGGGGGTCGGCGATCTCGCGGGGCTGGTAGTCGGGGATGTCGTCCACGCGCTCGCCCGTTTCGGGGTCGAGGCCCGGACAATCCGGCCGACAGACCGGCTGGAAGGGCAGTGACAGAACCACTGCGTCTCTGACCACGGGTTCAAGATCCACGTGATCGTCTTGAACCTGATAGTCAAAAGCTTCGTCGACATCGTACGCGAAAAGCTCGGCGAAATCGACTTCGACGGGCTCGGAGATGTCACGGAGGCACCGGCTGCACTCGCCGACCGCCGTGCCCGACACGTGTGCGGACACCAGGATGCCGTCGTGCAGCCCCTCGAGCTTGACGTCGATCGCGATCTCGGCACCCTTCGGCACCGAGATCTGGCCCTCGCCGAGTTTCTCGGGCACGACGACGTCGAGCTCGTGCTCGCGCATCTCGCCCGGACGGTGCACGAGGTCGAACACCGGGACGGTGTAGGGGGTCTGGGTGAAATGAGGCACGAACGAAGAGTTTACGCCGTCGAGCCGGACGCCGCCTCCGTACCCCCGACGAGCGATCGCGGCGCGATCGTGGCGGTGAGACGCTGCCCCACGGACGACGAGGCACGGAGCCCGGCGATGACCCGACGCGCGTCCGCCTGCACCTGTCGGGCGGCCGGTTCGGCTCCGAAGCGCTCGGCCTGCAGGGCGTCCAGCAGCGCGACGGACGCGGCCCGCGCCTCCTGGGCCGTCGCCGTCCGGCCGGCGGACGGTGCGTGTGACGTCGTCGCCGCGGCACCGTCGCCGAGAGCCGCCAGTCGCTGCGCCAGCAGGTCGACGACGGCCGGAGGGGTCATCGCGGCCGTCACAGGGACGCCGAGGTCCCGAGCGGTGTCGACCACCTCGTGCCAGGCGTGCAGGGCCAGGTCGGGAGGCGACGCCGACAGGCGGCGGCGACGGCGACCGGCCCGCAGCCCCGAGGGGACGACGAGGGCCGCCAGCGCGAGCGCCGCGAGCACCGACAGGGCGATCGTCGGCACGGGACCGCCGCCGGCTCCCTGGCCGGAGGCGGTGGACGTCGGCGTGGCACTCGCACCCGGGGCCGCGCTCGTCGGGGCGGCCGACGCCGAGGGCGCCGTGCTCGCGTCGGGCGCGGTGCTGGCGTCGTCGCTCGGGACGTCGCTCGGTTCGACGCCGGTCTGCTGCAGGTACTGCTGCGGTGCGCCGAGGCCGACGGTCGGCTCGAAGGGGACCCACCCGAGTCCGGCGAAGTACAGCTCGGGCCAGGTGTGCAGGTCGTCGCTGCTGACCCGGAACGCGGCGTCGTCGCCGACGCCCTGCAGGTCGCCCGGCAGGAAGCCCACGGCCACCCGCGACGGGATGCCCAGCGTCCGCGCCATGACGGCCATCGCCGAGGCGAAGTGCACGCAGTACCCGCTGCGGACCTGCAGGAACGTCTCGATCGCGTCGAGGCCGCTGCCGTCGTAGCCGCGCTCGACCGGGGTGTCCTCCGAGTAGGTGAAGTCGCCGTCGCGGAAGAAGTCCTGCAGCTCGACGGCCGCGTCGAAGGGGTTCGCGGAACCGGCCGTCACCTGCGCCGCGAGGTCGGTGACGGACTGCGGCACCTCGTCCACCGAGAGATAGGGCGCCATGTCGGGCCCCGTGTCGTCGAGCGAGGCGACGACCTGCTCGGGGCTGGGATCGACGGGCCGGCTCGTCACCTCGTACTCGAGGCCCTGCGTGCCCTCGGAATCGCTGCGGACGGTGACGCCGCTCTCGTCGATGAACCGCCACCCGTCGTCCAGGCCCTCGATGGTCGCGGGCGGCACCGGCACGGGCAGGTACGGGCTGCGGAGCGCCCCGATCGTGACGTCGGTCGTGACGTCGCGTCGAGCGGTGCCGGGGTCGATGCCGGGAGCGTCGGGCAGCGCGTCGAGCGTGTTGAGCGGGTCGAGCGGCACGTCGGCGGGGCTCCAGGTGCGGCCCGAGAAGTCGACGAGGTCGACGAGCTTGAGGTAGTTGCCCTGCGGGTCGTCCGTCCGGTACGACAGGACGGTGACCGGGGCCCCCCGCCGGAGGTCGTCGCCGAGGTCGATGATCGGGTTGACGCCGGTCGCGAGTCCGGTCCCGGTGCCCGAACCGGTCAACGGCGCCACGCCCGTGAGCGGGACGACGGCCGTCAGCAACCCCGCCACGGCGACCGACGCGGCGGCTCCGACGAGGCCGGCGCGCGAGGGTCGTCGGCCGGTGGACACCATCAGCAGCACCAGGAAGGCCAGCACGGTGGCCACCACCCAGGGCCAGCTCGTGACGACGCCCGGGACGAAGGTCGGCACCGCCAGCACGAGGGCGGGGAAGACTCCGGTCACGACCGGCAGCTGCCCCACCGACGACAGCAGGTCGGTGACGACGGCGACGACGAGCACCGAGAGGGCGACCGTGACCAGCAGGCCGTCGTTGACCTCGACGGGGGCCGAGCCCTCGACGATCGCCGCGTTCGCCTGCGCGGACAGCTCGGGGAGGCGCGCGAAGGTGGACCCCGTCGGCACGACGCCCAGCAGGGCCGTGCCGCCCGAGGCGAAGGCCGTCGTGACGAGGGCGCCCAGCACCGCTCCACCGACGACGCCCAGCCAGGAGGCGCCCCCCAGCGCCCGCACGACGAGGGAACCGCCCAGCACGACGGCGGCCACCACGGCCCCGGCCACCCACCAGCCGATCCCGACGAAGACGGGGTGCAGGCTCGCGAGCGACAGGACGAGCACGAGCCAGAGCAGGGCCGTGGTCTGCCCGCGGACGGCGCCCGCGGGCTCGGCACCGAAGAACCCCGTGCGGGTCGGCGACTCAGTCATCGAGGACTCCCGACGTCGTGATCAGGCGGCCGACGTCGACGCTCGAGTCGGTCTCGACGACCCGCCAGCCCGAGTCACGCAGCGCACCGGCGACCTCGTCGGGGGTCAGCACGCGGTCGTCGGCCCGAGCACGACCGTCGGCGGGGCGGGTGGGTCGCGAGGTCAGGCCGGCGCCGAGGGGCAGCGCGGCCGTGACGACGACCGCGACCGCCGACGATCCGGGGGCCCTCGAGGCGACGAGCAGGTCGAGGTCGGGTCGGCCCAGCCCGGAGACGACCGCCACGACGGGCTCCCGGGGTGACGGGGCCGGAGCGGGCGCCCCGGGCGCGTCGTCGAGCCGCAGGTCGGCGAGGTCGTCGAGGAACATCGTGGTCGAGTCGGGATCGTGCCGGGCGACGAGCGTGCCGCCGGGTGTCGTCAGCAGGGTCGCCGAGCCCGCGTGGCCCACCTCGACCGCGACCGTCGCGGCGAACGACACCGCCCATTCGAAGGCGTCGCTGACGAGAGGAATCGCGGCCGTCGCCGCCCTGACCCCGACCCTGCTCGTCGGGGGCAGGGTCGGACGGGCGTCCGGCCATCCCTCGGCCGCGACGGCGATGACGACCCGCGCACTCGGCAGGCCGTGCTGCTCTTCTTGCCGGACCATGAGCTCGCCGTGCCGCGCCGTGGCCTTCCAGTGCACCCGTCGCATCGGATCGCCCCGGCGGTACTCGCGGGTGACCGGATCGTCCTCGCCGCCAGCCAGGCTGTGCTCGCGCTGGCGCCTCGACCCGTCGCCCAGCGCACGGGACTCGCGGCCGAGTCCCACCTCGACGACCTCGGGCACCACGACGAACTCCGCCACGCCGGCGGCCACGACCCGTCGACGGGCCACGCCGTACGACTCGACGAGGTCGACGTGCAGCGGGCCGATGCGGTGTCGGCCGCGCGGCAGGTCGTGGTGGCGGAAGACCGCCGAGGAGGCGCGGCCCGGCACCAGCAGGACGGCTGCGGCCTCGGCATCGGACAGTCGTCCGAACGGCAGCTGTTCGCGGACCCGCACGGTGCCGGAGGTCCGTCCCCCACGAGGGAGGACCGCGACCGTCTCGACGGCGGACCACCCCGCGACGCCCCGGTCGGGAGTGAAGCGACGGGTGACCCGCACGTCGGCCGTGCGGAACAGCAAGGAGATCGTGACGGCCACGATGAGCACGACCAGGGTCGTGCCGGCGAAGACGAGGGCGGGGGCCTGGAGCAGCCAGCCCACGAGCACGACCAGCACCCCGGCGGCGAGCACGCCGACGCCACGGCCGGTCGGCCTGGGGACCCCACCCCGTCCCATGGTCAGCGCGCGTCGGCCGCGTCGCCGAGCGGGACGGCGGTCTGCTCGACGATCTCGGCCACGAGGTCGTAGGCCGCCGAGGCGGCACCGGCACCGGCTCGACCGGCGAGGATCACCCGGTGACCGAGGACGGGACCGGAGAGGGCGTCGACGTCGTCGGGGACCACGTAGCCGCGGCCATTGAGCGCGGCCCAGGACTTCGCCGCGCGCATGAGCTGCAGGGTCGCGCGGGGACTGGCCCCGAGCCGCACGTCGGGGTGGACCCGGGTCGCCTGGACGATCCGCACGGCGTACTCCTCGACGGCCTGGGCGGTGTAGACGGTGCGGACGGCGGCGATCATGCGCGTGAGCTCGTCGAGCGACACCAGCGGGCGCAGGGTGTCGAGAGGGCTGACCCGCTCGCGTTGCTGCAGCATGCGCAGCTCGCTGCGGGCGTCCGGGTACCCCAGCGAGATGCGGGCCATGAACCGGTCGCGCTGGGCCTCGGGCAGGTTGTAGGTGCCCTCCATCTCGACGGGGTTCTGCGTCGCCACGACGAGGAAGGGCGACGGGAGGGGATGCGTGATGCCGTCGACAGTCACCTGGCGCTCTTCGAGGCTCTCGAGAAGCGCCGACTGCGTCTTCGGCGAGGCACGGTTGATCTCGTCGCCGATGACGACGTTGGCGAAGACCGGACCGGGCTTGAACTCGAAGCCGCCGCTCTGCCGGTCGTAGACCGAGACGCCCGTGATGTCGCTCGGCAGCAGGTCGGGGGTGAACTGGATGCGGGTCACGGTCGCGTCGACGGCCTTGGCGAGCGCCCGGGCGAGCTGGGTCTTGCCGACGCCGGGGACGTCCTCGATCAGCAGGTGGCCCTCGGCGAGCAACACGGTGAGCGCCGTCGAGATGGCGCCGTCCTTGCCGTCGATGACGGTGGCCACGGCCTCGAGGACGCCCCGTGCCCGCTGCTGGACCTCGTCGAGCGACATCGTGGGACCGGAGCCGGCCGCCCGGACGGCGGCGGGCTCGACGGTGGGGTCGTTGGTCGTGGTCATCGCGGCGTCCTCGTCGGGTGGGGTCGGGGTCAGGTCGTGCTGAGGTAGGCGGCGACGGCCGCCGGCACGTAGGGCGACACGTCGCCGCCGAGCGAGGCCACCTGTCGCACCAGCGAGCTCGACACGTGCGCGTGGGCGGGATCGGGCAGCAGGAAGACGGTCTCGACACCGGCCAGACTGCGGTTCATGATCGCCATCGGGGTCTCGTAGGCGACGTCGACCTGCGAGCGGATGCCCTTGACGAGCACGCTCGCCCCGACCTCGGTGCAGTAGTCGACGAGCAACCCGACGCTCCAGCTGTGCACCGTGACGGTGTCGGGCAGCCCCGCCGCCCGGAGCGACTCGGTGAGCAACGAGACCCGCTGCGCCAGGGGCAACAACGCGCTCTTCTCGGGGTTGTGCACCACGAGGACGTGGACCTCGTCGAAGATGTTGGCGGCCCGGGCGATCACGTCCACGTGACCGAGGGTCACCGGGTCGAACGAACCCGGGACGACGGCGATCCTGCTCATCCGGTCACTGTAGCCCGCCGACCCCGGACGGATGCCCAGGGCGAGGACCGGGTCGAGGACGCGTCACGCGTCACCACCGGCTCAGTTCTTGCCCATGGCCTCGCGGCCCCGGTCGTCGAGGCGCCGCGCGATGGCGGCGGCGAGGGCGGGGTGGTCGACCAGGCGGGGATCGGCGTCGAGGACCTCGGCCGCGTGCTCGCGGGCGAGTCCGATGAGGTCGCCGTCGCGGGCGACCCTCAGCAGCCGGAGCGACGAGCGGCCACCCGACTGGAGGTTGCCGAGCACGTCGCCCTCTCGGCGCAGGTCGAGGTCGACCTGCGCGAGCTCGAAGCCGTCGAGTGTGGCCGCGACCGCGTCGACCCGCTCGCGGGCCACGGTGTCGGCCGCCGCGTGGGTGACGAGCAGGCAGAGGCCCGGGTGGCCGCCACGGCCGACGCGGCCGCGCAGCTGATGGAGCTGCGAGACGCCGAAGCGGTCGGCGTCGAGCACGACCATGGTCGAGGCGTTCGGCACGTCGACCCCCACCTCGACGACCGTCGTCGCGACGAGGACGTCGATGTCACCGGCCGCGAAGCGGCGCATGACGTCGTCCTTCTCGTCGGACGACATGCGGCCGTGCAGGGGCTCGACCCGCAGGCCCTGCAACACGGGGATGGTGGGCACCCGGGCCATGACCCCCTCGACGCTGGCGCGTTCCGGCGCCGGCGCGTCGGAGGGCTCGGCACCGTCGGGGTCGTCACCGGGCGCGACCTCGGCGTCGGGCGGGTCACCCGGCTCGGCCGTCACCGCGTCGATCGCCGGGCACACGACGAAGACCTGTCGCCCCTTCGCGACCTCTTCGGCCGAACGTTGCCAGATGCGGCCGCCCCAGGTCGGGTGGTCGGCCAGGGGGACGACGAACGACTCGATCGGCTGACGGCCCTTCGGCAGCTCGGCGATGGTCGAGACGTCGAGGTCGCCGAAGACCGTCATGGCCACGGTGCGTGGGATCGGCGTCGCCGTGAGGACGAGAACGTGCGGCGGCGTGGCACCCTTCTTGCGGAGCGCCTCGCGCTGGTCGACGCCGAAGCGGTGCTGCTCGTCGACGACGACGAGGCCGAGGTCGAAGAACTCGACGGCCTCGCTGATCAGTGCGTGGGTGCCCACCACGACGTGCGCCTGCCCGCTGACGATGGAGAGCAGTGCCTTCTTGCGCTGGGCCACCGTCATCTGGCCGGTCAGCAGGGTCGGGCGCAGTCGGGCGGCGAGGTCGGGCCCGAGGGTGGCCGTGATCGACCGCAGGTGCTGGGCCGCGAGCACCTCGGTCGGAGCCAGCAGGGCCGACTGCCCACCGCTCTCGGCCACGGCGAGCATCGCCCGGAGGGCGACGAGGGTCTTGCCCGAGCCGACCTCGCCCTGCACGAGGCGGTTCATGGGCACCTCGGCCTCGAGGTCGCGGGTGATCTCGTCGCCGACCAGGCGCTGGTCACCCGTCCGCTCGAACGGCAGGGCCGCGTCGAAGACGGCGAGCAGGCCGTCGGGGGCGGCACGACGGGGGGTCGCGGCCGATCGACGCACGAGGGCCCGCTGTTGGAGCAGCGCGCTCTGCAGCACGAAGGCCTCGTCGAACCGCAGGGTGTCACGAGCCGTGAGGTGGTCACGATCGCTCTCGGGCCGGTGGATGCGCTCGTACGCCTCGGACACGGGCATGAGGTCGAGCTCGGACCGGACCGACGCCGGCACCGCGTCGTCGATCGGCGGCAGTCCGTCGAGCAGCACCTCGACCGACTTCTGCACCTGCCAGGACGCCACGGAGGCGCTGGCCGGGTAGATCGGGATGGGCTGCTTCGCCCACTTCTGGGCCTGCTGGTCGCCGACCCCGGCGACGGCCTCGTGCGAGGCGTCGAAGAGCTCGTAGTCGGGGTGCGCGAGCTGACGGAGCCCCCGGTAGTCGCCGACCTTGCCCGCGAAGATGCCGCGGGCGCCGGGCACGAGGTCCCTCGCCCGCCAGGCCTGGTTGAAGAAGGTGAGCGTGAGGATGCCCTGGCCGTCGCCGATGCGCACCTCGAGGATCGACCCGCGCCGGGCCCGCATCGTGCGTTCACGGACGTCGAGCACCTGGGCCACGATGGTGACGGACTCGCCGAGCGGCAGCTGGTCGAGGGCGGTGAGCTCGCCCCGACGGGCGTAGCGCCGAGGGAAGTGCGTCAGCAGGTCGCCGACCGTGCGCAGGCCGAAGGCCTTCTGCAGGGCGGTGGCCGTCCGGCCGCCGAGGGCCCCGGCCAGCGACGCGTCGAGGGGTGAGTCGGGCACGCACACCACGCTAGCGCCCGCCCCCGACAGCGCCCGCCCCCGGCGGACGCGCCGCCCGGCCTCAGAGGGTGAAGGAGTACCCGCCGGAGGCGCGGGTCGCCTTCGCGAGGTCGGCCCCGTGCCCGTCGTCGTTGACCTCGAGGGCCCTCAGCTGTCGCCCCACCCCGCGCGCGGACTGCTTGCAGAAGCCGACGGCGAGGTGACGCTCCGCGTCGGAGTCGGCCCGCGCCTCCTGGAGGGCCGTCGAGGCGCGGGACAGGACGGCGGTCTGCGCGTAGATGCCGCTCGCCGCGTCGGCGAGGCGCTTCTGCACGAGCTGCTTCTCCTGCACCTTCTTGCCGTGCTTGCGGAAGGCGCCCTCGGTGCGCTCGCGCAGTCGCGAGACCTGGTCGCCGAGCTCGGCGGCCTGCTTGGCGAGCGCGGGATGGACCCCGACCGGCCGTTCGGGCCGGATGCGGCGCTGGACGCGGCCGGCGACGTACGGCGCGAGCACCCCGAGCGCCCGCCCGGGGTCGCCGATGCGGAGCGACGCCACGTCGGGCAGCTCCTCGCTGAGCGTCTTGAGGCCGTTCAGGGCGACGAACGCGCGCAGGACGTCGTTGGCCCCCTCGAAGATCGGGAAGATGCGGAAGTCGCGCAGGGCCTTCGACAGCGGGTGACCTTCCATGTACGCCTCGCCGCCGTGCAGCTGGACGGCCCGGTTGAGGGCGTACCAGCCGGTGTCGCTCGCCGCGACCTTGGTCAGGGCGGACTCCAGGGCGAAGTCGGTGTCGCCGCGGTCGACGAGGCCCGTGGTCAGGTACGACATCGATTCGACGCCGTAGATCTGCTGGGTCATCCACGCGAGCTTGTCACCGACCATCTCGAAGTCCGCGAGCGGCCTGCCGAACTGGTGCCGCGCCTCCGTGTGCTCGAGGCTCAGCTCGAGGAACCGCTTCATGCCGCCCGCGATGGCCGTGCCCATCGACATGCGACCGTTGTTGAGCGTGTTGACGGCGATGCGGAAGCCGTCACCGGGCTCGCCGAGCAGGTTCTCGGCGGGCACGCGGACGTCCTTGAAGTGCACGCGCTGCAGGTGGTTGGCCTTGAGGCCGTGCGTCTCGAACCGCGGGCCGGCGCTCAGCCCCTCCATGCCCTTCTCGACGATGAGCGCGACGTGCCCGAGGTCGCTCTGCGCGAAGACCGTCAGGACGTCCTTGTCGCCGTTGCCGATCCACCGCTTCTCGCCGTTCAGGAGCCAGCTGCCGTCGCTCTGCCGCTCGGCCCGGGTCTCGAGCGCGTAGGCGTCGCTGCCCACGTTCGGCTCGGTGAGCACGAACGCCGCGAGCTTGCGGCCGCTCGCCAGGTCGGGCAGCCAGCGGGCCTTCTGGTCGTCGGTGCCGAAGAGGTGCAGCGGCTTGGTGCCGATCGACTGGTGCACCCCCATCACCGTGGCCAGGGTGCCGTCGACCCGACCGAACTCCTCGTACACGCGGCAGTAGGCGCTCTGGCCGAGCCCGAGGCCGCCGTACTCCTCGGCGACGAAGAGTCCCATCAGGCCCCGCTCGCCCAGCTCGCGCACGAGGTCGTCGCCGATCCACCCCTCGCGTTCCGCCTTCAGCGGGTCGTAGCCGGCGAGCACCTCGCGGGCGGACGCGGACACCGTCTCGACCCGGGACTTCTCGGCCGCCGTCATGTGCGGGTACGGGAAGGCGAGTTCGGAGGCGATGCGCCCCGCGAACAGCGACTTGGTGAACGAGGGCCTCACGGTGCGATCGACGCTGGTCATGGGACCCGATGCTGCCGACGCGGGCGGGCGGCGACAACTCGGTTGTGCAGGTCCGACGACCGGGCGCGGGAGTCGACGGTCGCGCGTTGTCGGGATGCTCGAACCCGACGGGCGGCGGGTGGCGGGCGTCGACCTGGCATGGTTGACCCCATGTCCCGCATCATCTCCGGCTTCGCCGACAACCTCTCGCTCGTCGTCCCCAAGGTCGGGACGCGGCCCACGAGCGACCGGGTCCGCGAGGCGCTGTTCTCGTCGCTCGACGCGCGCGACGAGATCCGGGGTCGGCGCGTGCTCGACCTCTACGCCGGGACGGGCGGCCTCGGGCTCGAGGCCGCGTCGCGAGGAGCCGCCTCGGTCGTGCTGGTCGAGAAGGCCCCGGCCGCCGCGAAGGTGCTGCGTCGCAACGTCGAGTCGGTGCTGGCCCGGGCTCCCCGCCCGCCGCGCGGCACTCCCCCGCGCGTCGACGTCGTGACCCAGCCCGTGCGGTCCTACCTCGAGGGCGGTTCGGCGCTCGTCGACCTCGTCTTCTTCGACCCGCCCTACGAGTTGTCGGCCGCCGACCTCACCGCCGACCTCACGGCCCTGCTGCCCTCGCTCGACGAGCAGGCCCTCGTCGTCGTCGAACGCGCCTCGCGCGACGGCGAACCGGGCTGGCCCGAGGGCCTCACCCTCGACGTGAAGAAGCAGTACGGCGACACGACCGTCTGGTTCGCGCTGCGCGACTGACCCCCCGCAGGAGGCGCGGGTCGGCTCGTCAGCCCTGCGCCCCCGACCACAGGCGGTACGGGTCCCACCCGCCGGCCTCGCCGGGTTCGGAACCGTCGACGGTGACGCGGGGCGCGCCTCCTGCCGGGTCACGGACCGTGCCGACGGCGCGGAACCCACCGGGCAACGCCACGTCGGGCGGGAACGTGGCGAACAGGGAGTGGTCCTCACCACCCGAGAGCGCGAGCCGTGGGTCGTCGCCGAGGGCAGGGCCCCACAGGTCGACCACGACACCGCTGGCGCGGGCCACCCGACCGGCGTCGAGGGCGAGGCCGTCGGACAGGTCGAGCATGGCGGTCGCCCCTGCCAGCGCCGCCGAGCGGCCGTCGGCCACGGGCGGGGTCGGGGCGAGGTGCCAGCCGACGTCCGGGTCGCGCTCGCGCAGGGCGGCGGCCGCGGCGGTGTCGGGCGACCCGTCGTGGTCGACGCCGAGACGGAACAGCAGGTCGAGCCCCCGCGCCGAGCGGCCGAGCGCGCCCGACACGGCGACGACGTCGCCGACGCGCGCCCCGTCCCGCCGCACGGGCGCGCGCCCCTCGAGGTCACCGAACGCCGTCACCGCGACCGTGAAGGTCGGCGACACCGAGAGGTCGCCGCCGACGACCCCCGCGCCCGGGGCCATCACGGAACAACCCGCGCGCAGACCGTCCGCGAAGGCCTCGAGTTCGGTGACGCCCGTGTCGCCGGGCACCGCGAGGGCGACCACCAGCGCCGTGGGCCGAGCGCCCATCGCCGCGACGTCGGACAGGTTCGACGCCGCGGCCTTCCAACCGAGGTCGTACGACGTCGACCACGCGCGCCGGAAGTCGGGTCCGTGCACCATGAGGTCGGTCGTCACGACGAACCGACCGTCGGGCGCCGCGACGACGGCGGCGTCGTCACCGGGACCGAGCAGCGTGTCGTCGCCGCGGGGCAGGCGGGGCAGGATGCGGGCGAGGGTGGCGAGCTCGCCGACGCCCTCGACGGTGTCGGCGTCGTCCGGGCGGGGGTCCGTGGAGCGTCGTTCCATGTGCTGAACGGTAGCCTGGATGCGATGTCGAACCCGTCCTCGCGCCTCACCGCGCGCCTCCGTCCCCGCCTTCGCGTCCCGGCCCTCGTGCTCGTCGGGGCCGGTCTCGCGACGACGCTCGTCGGCTGCTCGCAAGCGGTCCCGATGCAGCCCGCCGCGGGGGCGAACGACCCGGCCTGCGCGCAGGTCACCGTCCACCTGCCCGAGGTCGTCGACGACGGTCAGGACCGCCGCGAGACCGACGCGCAGGCGACCGGCGCCTGGGGTTCGCCGACGAGCGTGCTGCTGCACTGCGGCGTCGAGACGCCCGCCGTGTCCGACCTGCCCTGCTACGACATCCAGGGCGTGGACTGGCTCGTCGACCAGGACCCCGACGACGCCGAGACCTCGATCCTCACCACGTACGGCCGTGAGCCGGGCGTGCAGGTGATCGTCGACACCACCAAGGCCAACGGCGGCAACGTGCTGCGCGACCTGGCCGACTCGGTCGGCTACCTGCCGAACGACGGCAAGGAGTGCGTCGGCGCGGGCGACCTGCCGGGCTCGGCCGGATCGGCCGACGACCCGTCGGCGACACCCACGCCGTAGGCCCGGTGGCCGGGACGGACGGGTTCCGTCAGCGCTCGGTCTCGAGGCCGAGGGCGATGAGCTCGTCGATCAGCTCCGGGTAGCTGAGGCCGCTCGCGAGCCAGCAGGCGGGGAACATCGAGATGGGCGTGAAGCCGGGCATCGTGTTGACCTCGTTGACGACCCAGCCGTCGTCGGTCAGGAAGAAGTCGACGCGGGCGAGGCCCGTGCCGTCGATGGCCTCGAAGGCCAGAGCGGCGAGACGCTGCATCTCGGTCAGGTCACCGGGTGCGAGGTCGGCGGGGCAGACCAGGTCGGCCCCGGGGGCGCCGAGGTACTTCGACTCGAAGTCGTAGAACGTGTCGCCGGCGAGGACGATCTCGCCCGCGACCGAGGTGCGGGGAGGCGCGCCGTCGCGTCCGCCGAGCACGGCGCACTCGATCTCGCGGCCGACGACCGCGGACTCGACGAGCACCTTGTGGTCCTCGGCGAAGGCCTTCCGCATGGCCGCCGGGAGGCCGGCGGGCGAGTCGACGCGCGACACCCCCACGCTCGACCCGGCTCGGGCGGGCTTGACGAACATCGGGTAACCGAGCGCCTCGACGTCGGCGGCCACTCGCTCGGGCGCGGCGTCCCAGTCCCGACGACGCACGGTGCGCCAGGGGGCGACGACCACGCCGGCGGCCTGCAGCACGGTCTTGGTGAAGTGCTTGTCCATGCCGAGCGACGAGGCGAGCACGCCCGCGCCGACGTAGGGCAGCCCGGTCAGCTCGAGCAGGCCCTGCACCGTGCCGTCCTCGCCGAACGGACCGTGCAGGATCGGGAACACCACGTCCACCTCGCCCAGCAGGCGCGTCGTGCCGTCGGGCTCGGTGACGGTCAGCTCGCGGGTGGTGGACGACTCGGGCCAGTGGACGCGGGTGCCGTTGTCGACGACGGTCGGCAGCGTCTCGGCGTCGAGCTCGAACCGTGCGGCGTCGTCGGGCTGGAGCGTGAACGCCCCCTCGACGGTGATGCCCACGGGCACCACGTCGTAGCGGGAGCGGTCGATCGCCGAGAGGACTCCCCCGGCCGTCGCGCAGCTGATCGAGTGCTCGCTCGAGCGGCCGCCGAAGAGGACGGCCACGACGGTCTTCGCCACCCCGGGTGTCGAGGCACCGACGGACGAGGCGTCGTTCGCGGCGACGCGCGGGGTCGTGGTGGGCTCGGTGCTCGCCATGAGGGGCCTTTCGTCGGTGTCACGGCCCGCGGGCCGACCCGCGGTGGGCGGGCTCTGGTCGTCACGCCTCCCGGCACGGCCGACCAGCGGTCACTCGCCCTGCGGCTCGTCCGTCTCGGTCAGGTGCGGGGCGATGTTGCGCGGGTCGAGTGTACCGGCGAGCACCTCGGCCACCTGCTGGACGATGGGCATGTCGACGCCGCGGGACCGCGCGAGTTCGAGGATCGGAGCGACCGAGGCCAGTCCCTCGGCGGTCTGGTTCATCTGGCGCACGACGTCGCCGAAGGCGTATCCCTGCCCGAGCAGTCGTCCCGCGGTGTTGTTGCGCGAGAGGGGCGACTCGCACGTGGCGATGAGGTCGCCCAGGCCGGCGAGACCGGCGAGGGTCTCGGCCTTGGCCCCGAACGACACCGCGAACGCGGTCATCTCGGCCAGCCCGCGCGTGATGATCGAGGCCTTGGTGTTCTCGCCGTACCCCACGCCGTCGACGATGCCGATGGCGACGGCGATCAGGTTCTTGAGGACCCCGCCGAACTCGGTACCGATCACGTCGGTGTTGACGAACGAACGGAAGTACGGGTTGGTGGCGGTGGCCGCGACCAGGGTCGCCGTGTCGAGGCTGTACGACGACACGACCGCGGCCGTGGGCTGCCGCTTCGCGATCTCGAGGGCGAGGTTGGGCCCCGACGCGACGGCGATCAGGTCGCGGTCGACGCCGAGCTCGGCCTCGATCACCTCGCTCATGCGCAACCCGGTGGCCTTCTCGACGCCCTTCATCAGGCTGACGACCGGCACGCCGGACGGGACCATGCCGCGGATGGCGGTCAGGTTGTCGCGGAGCGTCTGGCTGGGGACCGACAGGTAGACCTGCTCGGCACCCGCCAGAGCCTGTTCGACCGAGGGGGTGGCGACGAGGGTGCGGGGCAGGTTGATGCCCGGCAGGTAGTCGCTGTTGCGCTTGCTCTCGGTGATCTCGCGGGCCACCTCGGGACGGCGGGCCCAGAGCGTGACGTCCGCGCCCCCCTCGGCGAGGACCTTGGCGAAGGTCGTGCCCCAGCTGCCCGACCCCAGGACGGCGACCCGGCGCGGGATCGAGTCGCGCATGACGATCGAGATCGCCTCGGTCGTGACCGCCCCTTCTCCGAGGGCCTCGATGGCGCCTTCGCGTGACTCGGAGCTACTCAAAGCGGCCTGTCTCCTTCTGGTGGTTCTTGGTGGGGTTCCAGCGTTCGGCGGGTGCCTTCTCGCCCCGCAGCCGCTCGACCAGCTCGGTGACGGCGTCCATCACCAGGGCGGTGGCGGCCGTGACCGAGGCCTGGTCGAGGGGACGATCGCGGAAGGCCGAGAGGTCGACGGGGTCGCCGATCACGACGGTGATGCGCTTCCGCGGGAAGGCGTGCAGCCGACTCGAGTAGCGACCCATGAGATGCTGACTGCCCCAGTGCGCCATCGGGACGAGCGGCACCCCGGCGGCGAGGGCGAGGCGCACGGCACCGCTCTTGCCCTTCATGGGCCAGAGGTCGGGGTCGCGGGTGAGGGTGCCCTCGGGGTAGACGATCACGCCACCGCCCCGGGCGACGAGCAGACGCCCGGCCGCCAGGGGGTCGTGGTCGTGGGTGCGACCCGCCCGCTCGACGGGGATGTGCCCCATCGCGTGCATCATGCGACCGAAGACGGGGACCCGGAAGAGGGACGCCTTCGCGAGGAAGCGCGGCACCCGCCCGAGAGACCACATCACACGGCCCACGACCACCGGGTCGATGTTCGTGTAGTGGTTCGGGGTCAGCACGAACGCACCCTCGGCCGGCAGCTTGTCGCCGTCGACGATGTCGATCCGGGCCATCAGGTCGAAGAGCGGTGCCGCCGGAGTCGCGAGGACGCGGAAGAAGGCACCCTTCTCCTTGCGACGCCTCCGCGCCGGGACCGGGACGACGGGAGCGTCGGGGTCGGCTGTCGACACCGGCCGATCAGCCCTTGAAGTCGAAGTCGGCGCCCAGCTTGCGCAGCTTCGCGATGAAGTGCTCGTAGCCGCGGCTGATGATGCCGACGTTGCTGATCTTGGACTCGCCCTCGGCGGTCAGGGCCGCGATGAGGTGGCTGAAGCCGCCCCGCAGGTCGGGCACGCGGATGTCGGCACCGTGCAGGGCCGTCGGTCCGTTGATGACCGCGGCCTGCTCGAATTCGCGACGCGCGACGCGACGGTCGTGGTCGGGCAGTCCGTCCTTGTGCACCGTGATGTCGGCGCCCATGTCGTTGAGGGCCTCGGTGAACTGGAAGCGGTTCTCGTAGACCGTCTCGTGCACGACCGAGGTGCCCTGCGCCTGCGTCAGGGCGACGATGAGCGGCTGCTGCCAGTCGGTCATGAACCCGGGGTGGACGTCGGTCTCGACGACGACGGGCTTGAGCTCGCCACCGGGGTGGAAGAAGCGGATGCCGTCCTCGTGGACGTCGAAGTCGCCGCCGACCTTGCGGAAGACGTTGAGGAACGTCATCAGGTCTTTCTGGTCGGCGCCCTCGACGAAGATGTCGCCCTTGGTCGCGAGTGCGGCCGAGGCCCAGCTCGCGGCCTCGTTGCGGTCGTTGATCGCCCGGTGCGTGTAGCCGCGGAGCTTCTCGACGCCCTCGATGAAGATCACGCGGTTCGGCTCGACCGAGACGACGGCGCCCATCTTCTGCAGGATCGCGATGAGGTCCATGATCTCGGGCTCGATGGCGGCGTTGCGCAGCTCGGTGACGCCCTTGGCGAGGACCGCGGTCAGCAGCACCTGCTCGGTGGCCCCGACGCTCGGGTAGGGCAGCTCGATGTTGGCACCGGTGAGCCCGTCGGGCGCGGTGAGGTGGATGCCGTTGTACGACTTGTCGACGACGGCGCCGAAGGCGCGGAGGGCGTCGAGGTGGAAGTCGATGGGCCGGTCGCCGATGCGGCAGCCGCCGAGGTCGGGGATGAACGCCTCGCCCAGGCGGTGCAACAGCGGCCCGCAGAAGAGGATCGGGATGCGGCTCGACCCGGCGTGGGCGTCGATCTCGGCGAAGTGGGCGGACTCGACGTTGGACGGGTCGAGGATCATCTCGCCGCGGGCCGGGTCGGTGATGCGCACCCCGTGGACCGAGAGGAGGCCGCGGACGACGTTGACGTCGCTGATGTCGGGGACGTCCTTGAGGATGCTGGGGGTGTCTCCCAGGAGGGCGGCGACCATGGCCTTCGTGGCGAGGTTCTTGGCACCGCGCACCTCGATGCGACCGATCAGCGGTTTGCCGCCCCGGATGACGATCTCATCGGAGGTGAGCCCCACACGGGCACCTGCTGCTGCTGCGTCTTGGACGAGAGAGTTCACTTACTTCACCGGCAATGTCTTCGGGCGCCAGGCGGCGCGGCGGGATTCGAATTCTGTGATGGCCGCTTCGTCGCGGAGGGTCAGGCCGATGTCGTCGAGGCCTTCGAGGAGTCGCCACTTAGTGTAGGCATCGACTTCGAATCCGACGGTGAGGCTGCCGACCGTGGCGGTCTGCGCCACGAGGTCGACCGTGATCTCGACGCCCGGCTGCCGGTCGATCTCGGCCCAGATGCGCTCGACGTCGTCCTCGGCGACGGCCGCCGCGAGGAGCCCCTGTTTGCCGGAGTTGCCTCGGAAGATGTCGCCGAACCGCGAACTGATGATCACGTCGAAGCCGAAGTCGCGCAGCGCCCAGACGGCGTGCTCACGGCTCGAGCCGGTGCCGAAGTCGGGACCCGCGACGAGGACGCGCGCGCCCTGGAACTCGGGTCGGTTCAACACGAAGTCGGGGTCGTTGCGCCACCCGAAGAAGAGGGCGTCCTCGAAGCCGGTCTTGGTGACCCGCTTGAGGAACTGAGCCGGGATGATCTGGTCGGTGTCGACGTTCGAGCGCTTCAGCGGCGCGGCGACGCCGGTGACGGTGGTGAACTTCTGCATCAGCGGACCCCTGCCCGGTCGGTGCCGTCGGCGAGGACGGGTTCGTCGGACGCGCGGACGGCGGTGGAGGCCGCCGCGTCGTCGTCGGCCTGGAGGTCCCACGGCGAGGACAGGGTCCCACGCACCGCGGTGGCCGCGGCGACGAGGGGCGACACGAGGTGCGTCCGACCGCCCTTGCCCTGGCGACCCTCGAAGTTGCGGTTCGAGGTCGACGCGCATCGCTCGCCCGGTGCGAGCTGGTCGGGGTTCATGCCCAGGCACATCGAGCACCCGGCGAAGCGCCACTCGGCACCGAAGGCGGTGAAGACCTCGTCGAGCCCCTCGGCCTCGGCCTCGAGGCGGACGCGGGCCGACCCCGGCACGACCATGACGCGCACGCCCTCGGCCTTGGTGCGCCCGCGGATGATGGACGCGAACGCACGGAGGTCTTCGATGCGACTGTTGGTGCACGACCCCATGAACACCGCGTCGACCGGGATGGCCTTCATCGGCGTTCCGGCCTCGAGGGCCATGTACTCGAGCGCCCGCGTCGCCGCGGCCTTCTCGTTGGGGTCGACGACGGTCTCGGGGTCGGGCACGGAGTCGCTGAGCGACACGCCCTGGCCCGGGTTGGTGCCCCACGTGACGAAGGGCTCGAGCGTGTCGGCGTCGAGGAAGATCTCGGCGTCGAACACCGCGTCGTCGTCGGTCGGCAGGGTGTCCCAGTAGGCGATCGCCTCGTCCCAGTCGGCACCCGTGGGGGCGTGCGGACGACCCTGCAGGTAGTCGTACGTGGTCTGGTCGGGAGCGACCATGCCGGCCCGGGCACCCGCCTCGATCGACATGTTGCAGATCGTCATGCGCCCCTCCATCGAGAGGGCGCGGATCGCGCTGCCGCGGTACTCGAGCACGTAGCCCTGCCCGCCGCCGGTGCCGATCTGCGCGATGACGGCGAGGATGATGTCCTTCGCGGTGACGCCGGGGCGCAGCGCGCCCTCGACGGTGACCGCCATCGTCTTGAACGGCTTCAGCGGCAGGGTCTGCGTCGCCATGACGTGCTCGACCTCGCTGGTGCCGATGCCGAAGGCCATGGCGCCGAAGGCCCCGTGGGTCGAGGTGTGCGAGTCGCCGCAGACGACGGTGATGCCCGGCATGGTCAGTCCGAGCTGCGGGCCGACGACGTGCACGATGCCCTGCTCGGCGTCGCCCAACGGGTGCAGGCGGACGCCGAACTCGGCCGTGTTGCGACGGAGCGTCTCGATCTGCGTGCGACTGGTGAGGTCGGCGATCGGCTTGTCGATCGCCAGGGTGGGCGTGTTGTGGTCTTCGGTGGCGATCGTCAGGTCGGTGCGACGCAGCGGCCGATCGGCCTGGCGCAGTCCGTCGAACGCCTGGGGGCTGGTGACCTCGTGCACGAGGTGGAGGTCGATGTAGAGAAGGTCGGGGGCGCCGTCTTCGCCCTTGACGACGACGTGGTCGTCCCACACTTTCTCGGCCAGCGTCCTACCCACGGGCACGCCCCTTCTCCTGTATCGACGGAAAGATGATCCGTGGAGTCTACGCCAGTGCCTCCGGCACGTTTCTCGACGGTCGTGGGGTGAACCCCGCCCCGAGGACGGCCATTCCCGGCGCACCCGGGGGCTGCGGCGAGCGCGTGGGACGAGGGCTCCGAATAGCATGACGACACCCGTCGGGCGGACGACGGCTGCGCTCGACGAGGAGGCCGACCATGAGCCACCCCGAGCGCCCACGCGACCACCCCGGGGAGGCACGGGTCGTCGGTCGCTGGCACCGCGCCTCCCCGGGTCGTCGCGTCGCCGCCGTGCTCGGCGCCCTGGTGGTGGCGTCCACGCTCGTGGCCGCCGGGGCGGTCTCGGTGGCTCCGCACTACGGGGACGGCCGCCCGTGGACGGGGCTCGCGGTCGACGACCTCCGACGGTCGCCGGACGCGACCGGTTGGACGCTCGACCTGGCGGCGACGCTCGCGCCCGACGCCCCGCGGCGGTGCCTGAACTTCTGGACGTCCCCCGCGGTCGACGGACTCGTGGCGGTCGGCACCTCGGTCGACCTGGACTTCGGGGACGCCCTGGGGGCGCCGGCCTGCCGCTCGTACGCGTCCGAGGCGAGCACGAGCCTCGTCGGGCTGGTCGAGACGGCCACGGGCACGGTCCGCTGGGTGCACGACCTGGCCCGAGACGTCCCCGACACCGACGCCCTGAGCATCCCCGCGACGCAGGTCGTCCCCTCGGCCGGTCGCGTGCTCGTCCAGACGCAGACGACGGGGGCGACCGTGCTGGCCGCCCTCGACCTGCGCGACGGCTCGCTCGTCGAGTCGACCCGCGGCCGGCGCGACCTGCCGAGCGTGAGCGTCGACTCGCGGGGACCCCTGCAGTTGCGCACCTTCTCGGGCATCGCCGGGTCGGGCGATCGGTACCAACTCGTCGAGGCCTCGCGTCTGGCCGACCCGGTGTGGGAGGGCGGGGTCGACTCGGGCAGTTCTCCGGCGCTGCTGAACGACGGCGCCCTCGTGTCACGGGGCGGTGAGACCGTGTTCGTCGACGCCGCCACGGGCCGGGAACGTCCCTTCGCGGCCACACCGGACGAGATCGCCGTGCCGCCCGTCGGCTCGCCCGTGACGACCGGGGACGGGCGCCGCGTCGTCGCCTTCGGCATCGAGAGGACCAGGGCCGACGGCACCGTCGAGGCGCTCGACGAGGACGGGGAGGCCGTCTGGAGCCGACCCACCTCCGGGCGCCGCCTGGCCGTCACGCCGTCCTGCGTGGTCGTCGTCACCGACGGCGACACGGCCGCGGAATGCCTCGATCCCCGCGACGGCTCGGTCCGCTGGAGGACCGACCTCGGCGCCCCGTTCGCGGTCGAGGCCGTGCCGGGTCAGCGCGCGACCGACGTCTTCGTCGTCGTGCAGCGGTCGGGCGGGTCGCGCCTGCTCGCCCTCGACGGCGCCGACGGGCACACCCGCTTCAGCTCGTCCGTGGGGCTGCTCGACGACCTCGCGGCGGCGGGCCGGTCGGTGCTCTACCTACAGACGGAGGACGGTCGCTCGTCGGGGCGGGAGGTCGCGGCCCTCGACCTGGACGACGGTCGGCCGCTGTGGGCGACCTCGTCCTCGGGCACCGTGGTGTTCTGGGGCGGTCATCTCGTGCGCATCGACGACCAGGGGGTCGCCCGACGACTCGTGGACACCGCCCGCGTCGGGGCGACGTCGTGAGGGCGGGGCGTCGTCTCGCCGCGGCCTACGCCGCCGTGGTCCTGGCGACGCTGGCGACCACGGTGCTGGTCGCGCCGACGCAGCCCGAGTACGGGTCGGACCCGCCGTGGCAGGGCATCGCCGTCGACGACCTCCGGCAGGAACCCGGCACCACCGGGTGGCGCGTCGACCTCCGTGCCGCTCTCGCCCCCGGGGCCCCCGCCGAGTGCCTCCGCTACCGGGCGACGCCCGTCGCGCAGGGGCTCGCACTCGTGAGCGCGGCCGGGGCCTGGACCTACGGATTCGCCAACGACGGCGACTGCGCCACCCCGACCCAGGGGGTCGGCACGCGCATCGGAGCACTCGACGTCGACCGCGGCACCTTCCGCTGGGTGCACGACGTCGCCGACGACCTCGCCGGGCTCGGCCTGATGGGTCCGGCCCTCGTCTCGTCCGTGACGGCGGTGCACGAGGCGGGCCTCGTGCTCGTCCGGGCCTCGGTCGACGGCGAGCAGGTGCTGATGACGTTGTCCGTCGAGACCGGGCGACCCGTCGAGGTGGTCGAGACCGGTTCGGCGGGTGACGGGGACCAGTTCCAGACCGTGGGGGCCGTCGTGGTGACCGGTCGGCAGCAGGGCGTCGGCGGCGTCTACCGCTACGACCTGCGCGACGCCCGCGACCTCGACCACGTGACGTGGAGCGGACCCGCCTCGACCATGGGCGTCGCCCTCGCGCTGAGCGACCGGTTGGTCGTCGCGCGGGCCGACGGCTCGGTCCAGGTCGACCTCGCCACCGGTACCGAGCGCCCCTGGGCGGCACGGCTCGACCGCCTCATCGGCTACGTCGTCCACGACGACGTCGTCTACGCCCCCCGAGGAGGCGCGGCCACGGGACGAGGGGACGCCGGCTTCGTCGCGTTGACCGCCGACGGCGAGCGCCTCTGGAGCTCGGACCGGGACGTCCGGGGCGGCTACTCGGTGACGCGCTCCTGTCTCGCCGTCACCGACGTGCGCGCGCAGACGGTGACCTGCCTCGACCTCGCGACGGGAGACGTGCGGTGGACCGACCCGGCGTCGAGCTCGTCCGCCGTCGACGGCCTGCCCGGCCAGACCGACGACCGCGTCTTCGCGACGGCGACCGCCGCAGGCCCGGGGCCCGTGGTGGTCCGTGCGCTCGACGGCTCCAGCGGCTCGGCCGGCGCCCGCCTGTCGCTGCCCGACGGAGCCGTCCTCGCGGCGGCGGGCCGGACGGTCGGCTACGCCCTGGCCTACGGCACCTCGGGTGGGCGGTCGACCCTCGTCGCGTTCGACCTCTCGAGCGGGCGCGCCCTCTGGGAGCACGCCGCGGAGCTGCAGGTCTACGCCTGGGCGGGGCGGCTGGTGGACGTGGACGTCGAGGGGGTCGCGCGGGTGCTGGTCTCCCCCGAGCGCGTCGCGGTCCCGGCGGGCTCGTCCGGAGGGTGACGCCTCGGCCACCCGTTCGAACACGTGTTCGAATCGGGCGTAGGGTGTCGGCATGAGCCTCCCCTTCACCGCCTCGCTGCTCGACGGCCTGTCCGACGGCCCCGACCTCGCGCCGCTCGGCGCGCGCGTCGACCACCTCGACCTCGGCGAGGGCGCCTGGCTTGACGTCGTCCCGGGCTGGGCGTCGAACTCCGACGCCCTCTTCGAACGTCTCGTGACCGACGTGCCGTGGCGAGCCGACCGCCGCCAGATGTACGACCGCGTCGTCGAGGTGCCCCGGCTCGTGTCGTCCTACGACGTGGGCGACGCACTCCCGGACCCCGTGCTCGCCCAGGCTCGAGACGACCTCAACGCGTACTACGCGCTCGAGCGTGGCGCCCCCGTCGAGCAGCGCTTCGACCGGGCGGGGCTGTGTTTCTACCGGACGGGCGACGACAGCATCGCCTGGCACGGCGACCACGTGGGGCGCACGATCGACCGCGACACGATGGTGGGCATCCTCTCGCTCGGGGCACCGCGCACGCTCGCGGTGCGGTCCCGATCGACCGGCACGACCCGGCGGTTCCCGCTCGGCCACGGCGACCTCCTGGTGATGGGCGGCAGCTGCCAGCGGACCCACGAGCACGCCATCGCCAAGACCAAGAAGGCCGTCGGCCCGCGAATCAGCGTGCAGTTCCGACCGGTGTGGCCCACCTAGCCCGCCTCTGACGGACCGGCCGGCCGCGTGGACCACGGGGCCGTCGCTCGTATGCTGTGCACACGATCGACGACGAGGTGGACGAGTATGCCGGCAACCCGTGACGACGTGGCGCGTCTGGCAGGCGTCTCGTCGAGCACCGTGTCGTACGCCATCAGCGGGCGACGGACCATCTCCGTCGCCACCCGCCGCCGGGTCGAGGCGGCGATGGCCGAGCTGAACTACACCCCCAACGCGTTCGCCCGGGGTCTCGCCGGAGCACGGGGCGGCATCCTCGCCCTGCACTACCCCTATGGACGCCGCGGCGTCACGTCGTCCGAGTTCGAGTACGTGGCGGCGGCCACCGACCGGGCGAGAGAGCGCGGCTACCACCTGCTGCTGTGGTCGAACCCCATCGACGACGTCGAAGGACTCGGCAGCCTCGTCAGCGAAGGCCTCGTCGACGGCGTGATCCTCATGGAGCTCACCCCGCGCGACGACCGTGTCGCCGTGCTGTCGCGGTCGCGCCTGCCGTTCACGAACATCGGTCGCCCCGACGACGTCGAGGGACTCTGGTTCGTCGACGCCGACTACGACTCGCTGGCCCGACAGGCCGTCGACCACCTCGCCGACCTCGGCCACCGACGCGTGTTCTTCCTCGGTCAGAGCAGCCGGGCCCCCGAGCGCGGGTCGGGTCCGCTCGACCGCACGACGAGGGCGTTGCGCGGCCCGGCCGACGAGCGGGGCCTGTCGCTCGAGACGCACGCCGCCACCGACTCCGTCCCGGGCGGCCGCCGGGCCTTCGACGCGTTCGCCGCCTCGACGGCCCGCCCCACGGCCGTGCTGGCGTTCAACGAGATGGCCCTCGCCGGCTTCGTGCAGGCCGCGGCGGCGGCAGGCCGGTCCATCCCGGACGACCTCACGGTCGTCGCGCTGAGCATCGGCGACCTCGCCGCCGAGATGACCTCGCCGCCGCTCACGACCGTCAACCCTCCCGGAGCCGACATCGCCGCCGCCGCGGTCGACGACCTCGTCGACCGCATCGAGGGTCGACGCCACGACGCCCCCCACGTCCTCGTCGCCCCCCGTCTCGTCGTGCGGGGCACGTCGGCCGCCGCCCCGTCGGAGCGGACTCGGTAGCAGACGCGGTTGCGCGCCTCCTGCGAGTATGTGACACTCATCGTCGACGCGCGTCGACGACGACGTGCGGCGGACGATCACCCCGACAGCACGGGCCGTCCGTTCTTGCGACTCAATGAGGAGACACCAATGCGAGCATCCCTGCACCGCCGCTTCACGGGCCCCCTGGCCATCCTGGCGGCGTCGAGCTTCCTGTTGGCCGGATGCTCCGGCACGGCCGACCCCAACGACCCGAACGCCGGAGGCGCGGGTGCCGGTGACGTCGGAACCGCCGACGGCGTGGTCAACGTCTACGGCACGATCAACGGCGACGAGGCGACCCTGCTCGAGCAGTCGTGGGCCGACTGGGAGAAGGCCAACGACATCGAGATCAAGTACACGGGCGACAAGGAGTTCGAGAAGCAGATCGGCATCAAGGTGCAGGGTGGCGACACCCCCGATCTCGCGATCTTCCCCCAGCCCGGCCTGCTGGCCGACACGGTCGCCTCGGGCAAGGTGCAAGAGCTGCCCGCCGACGCCCTGGCCAACGTCAAGGAGGGCTGGTCCGAGGACTGGCAGAAGTACGGTCAGGTCGACGGCAAGCAGTACGGGGCCCCGTTGATGGCGAGCGTCAAGGGCTACGTCTGGTACTCCCCCGCCAAGTTCGAGGAGTGGGGCGTCGAGGTCCCCAAGACCTACGACGAACTCGTCGCCCTGTCCAAGACCATCCAGGAGAAGACCGGCGGCCCGTCGTGGTGCGCCGGCTTCAACTCGGGCGAGGCCAGCGGCTGGCCCGGCACCGACTGGGTCGAGGACCTCGTCCTGCGCGAGGCCGGACCCGACGCCTACGACTCGTGGGTCGCGGGAGACACCGAGTTCACCGACCCCGAGATCAAGGCCGCGTTCGACTCGGTCGGCGACATCCTGCTCGACCCGACCCTCGTCAACGCCGGCTACGGCGACGTGAAGTCGATCAACTCGACGGCCTTCGGAGACGTCGCGACCAACGTGGCGAACGGCAGCTGCGCCCTGACCCACCAGGCCTCGTTCTTCGAGGGCTTCCTGACGGCGGCGAACAACGCGAGCGGACAGCCGGCGACGGTCGCCGAGGACGGCGACGTCTGGGCCTTCCTCACCCCGCCCATGAAGGAAGGCGACCCCGCAGCCGTCACCGGCGGTGGCGAGTTCGTCGCGGCGTTCTCGAACGACGACGACACCGCCAAGGTGCAGGCCTACCTCGCCAGCGCCGACTGGGCGAACAGCCGCGTCTCGCTCGGCGGAGTCATCTCGGCCAACAAGGGACTCGACCCCGAGAACGCCGGCAGCGACCTGCTGAAGGGCGCCGTCGAGATCCTGCAGGGCACCGACACCACCTTCCGCTTCGACGGTTCCGACCTGATGCCCAAGTCGGTCGGCTCCGACAGCTTCTGGAAGGGCATGGTCGACTGGATCGACGGCACCGACACCGACACGGTGCTCGACGAGATCCAGGCCGGCTACACCTCGTAACACCCGCGCCACAGGGGCCACCGCACGTCGGTGGCCCCTGACCCCGCGCCCGCTCGCCGCCCCGCTCGCCGCTCCGAGCGGCGGCGGCGACGGGCCGCGTCCTGCTCGGACCCGAACGTGAAAGGACAGAGATGTCCAGTTTCTTCCAGTGGCTGGCGGGAATCCCGCCCCTGGCGCAGATCCCCTTGATCCTCATCGCCTTCACCGCCCTCGTGGCCGTGGTGCTCGTCTTCGTCGAGTTCGCCCCCCGCCGAGGCACGCAGTACACGATCATCCGACTGGCCGTCTGCGTGGTCGTCCCGGTCGTCGTGCTGCTGGCGTTCGGCCTCTACAACTCGGTCATCTGGGTCGCCGCCGTCGCGGCCGTCCTGGGAGGCGGACTGTTCCTGCTCGACTACCGCTCGAAACGCGGTGCCGGCTTCTCGCTGCAGCTGATCGCCTTCATGACCCCGGCCGTGTTCTTCCTCGTCATCGGCCTGATCTACCCGACCATCACGACCGCCGGCCAGGCCTTCATGAAGAACGACGGATCGGGCTTCGCCGGGCTCGACAACTTCGTCTGGGTGTTCACGAGCCCCGACGGCCTGACCGCCTTCGGCAACACCCTCGTCTGGGTGCTGCTCGCACCGATCACGGCGACCGCGATCGGCCTCGCCTACGCCGTCTTCATCGACAAGAGCCGGGGCGAGAAGTTCCTCAAGCTGCTCGTGTTCATGCCGATGGCCATCTCGTTCGTCGGCGCCTCGATCATCTTCAAGTTCTTCTACGACATCCGCCAGGGAGAACAGATCGGCCTGCTCAACGGCATCCTCGTCGCCTTCGGCGGCCAGCCCGTCGACTGGCTGGGGCTCGAACCGTGGAACACGCTGCTGCTCGTGATCGTGCTGATCTGGACCCAGGCCGGATTCGCCATGACCGTGTTGTCGGCAGCGATCAAGGGCGTCCCCGCCGAGCAACTCGAGGCGGCGTCGCTCGACGGCACCAACGGGTTCCAGGCGTTCCGGCACATCACCGTCCCCGGCATCCGAACGACCATCATCGTCGTGCTGACGACCATCTCGATCGCCTCGCTGAAGGTCTACGACATCGTCTCGGCCATGACCGGCGGACGCAACGACACGACGATCCTCGCGTTCGAGATGGTCCGGCAGTTCCAGCTCGGCAGCCGTACCGGCTACAGCTCGGCGCTGGCGGTCATCCTCTTCGTGCTCGTGCTGCCGATCGTCATCTACAACGCCCGCCAGATCCAGAAGCAGAGGGAGATCCGATGACTGCCACACCCACCCCCGTCGGGGTCGCCGTCGGCTCGGGCACCGAGAGACAGCTCAAGCGAGGAATCGCGAAGATCGAGACCTCGAGCGGCAAGCTGAAGAAGGGCACGACCAGCCGCGGCGCCACCATCGCCGCGTTGATCATCGCCGTGATCTGGACCCTGCCCACGGCCGGGCTGTTCATCTCGTCGTTCCGGCCCGCGAACGACATCAAGACCACCGGATGGTGGACCGTCTTCGCCAACCCGGGGTTCACGCTCGACAACTACGTGAACGCCCTCAACTCGGGCGACAGCCTCACGCTCGGGAAGGCGTTCCTGAACTCGCTGGTGATCACGTTGCCGGCGGCGCTGATCCCGATCACGATCGCCAGTCTCGCGGCGTACGCGTTCGCCTGGATCGACTTCAAGGGACGCAACACGATGTTCGTGCTGGTGTTCGCCCTGCAGATCGTCCCGATCCAGATGGCTCTCGTGCCACTGCTGCGCCTGTTCTCGGACGGTCTGCGCATCGGCGGTCTGTACATCCTGCCGGGGCTCGGGGTGAACGGTCTCGACGGCTCGTTCGCGAAGGTCTGGATCGCCCACACGATCTTCGCCCTGCCGCTGGCCATCTTCATGCTGCACAACTTCATCTCGGAGATCCCGGCCGAGGTGATCGAGGCCGCCCGCATGGACGGCGCCGGTCACGGGCAGGTGTTCTTCCGCATCGTGCTGCCGCTGTCGATGCCCGCGATCGCCTCGTTCGGCATCTTCCAGTTCTTGTGGGTCTGGAACGACCTCCTCGTGGCCACGGTCTTCACCTCGGGCCAGGGCTTGCCGATCACGAAGGCGCTGCAGGACCTCTCGGGGTCGTACGGCCAGTCGTGGGAGCTGCTCACGGCCGGGGCGTTCATCTCGATCATCGTGCCGCTCATCGTGTTCTTCGCCCTGCAGCGGTTCTTCGTCCGCGGCCTGCTGGCCGGCGCCACGAAGGGCTGACCCCGTCGCAGCACGAGAGACCGCCGGGCGATCGCCCGGCGGTCTCTCGTCATGTCGTCCGGTCTTGCGCCGGGCCGTGCCGTGTCGGACCGTGTCGGGTCGGACCGTGCCGGGTCAGACCATGCCGGGCCGTGCCGTGTCGGACCACGTACCGGAAACGAAAAAACCGCCAGGCGAGAGCCTGGCGGTTTCTTGTCGGTGCTGGTGACCCCAACGGGATTCGAACCCGTGTTACCGCCGTGAGAGGGCGACGTACTAGGCCGCTATACGATGGGGCCGTATTTGCAACTCGTCGAGTATGCCACACCGCGCGAGCCCGTCACAAATCGAGGCACCGGCGCGTCGAGATCGAGCCAGCTGACGCGCGTACAGTCGTTGTCATGCGCCTCACGAAGCTCGAACACGCCTGCCTGATCCTCGAGAAGGACGGGCGCAAGCTCGTCGTCGACCCCGGGTCGTTCACGGCTCCCCTCATCGACCTGCACGACGTCGACGCCGTCGTGGTCACCCACGAGCACGCCGACCACTGGACGCCCGACCAGCTGACCCACCTGCTCGCCACGAACCCCGGCGCGACGGTCTACGGCCCCGCGGGTGTGGCCACGGCCGCCGAGGGCTTCGACGTGCACGTGGTCGGCGACGGAGACACGGTCGAGGTCGGCCCCTTCACGCTGGCGTTCCACGGCTCGCGCCACGCGGTCATCCACGAGAGCATCCCGGTCGTCGACAACGTCGGCGTGCTCGTCGACGGATCGCTGTTCTACCCGGGTGACCAGTTCACGGTCCCGCCGGTGCCGGTCGACGTCCTCGCGACGCCCGTCGGGGCGCCCTGGCTCAAGGTGGCCGAGGTGATCGACTACGTCGCGGCGGTCGCGCCCCGACTGGCCTTCCCCACCCACGAGCAGACCCTCTCCGGCCCCGGGCTCGCCATGCACTTCGACCGCATGAAGGCGTCCGCGCAGTCGATCGGTGGCGACGCCGTGAAGCTCGAGGCGCACGAGTCGATCGGCCTCTAGCCCCACGCGAGGGGCACTCCCCCGACGACGAACCGCCCCCCTCCGGCGTGACCGGATGAGGGGCGGTTCGTCGTCGGCCGCCGTGGCTACAGCGTGACGTCGATCTCGCGCAGCGTCTTCGCGTCGATGGCCACGCGCACCTTCTCGACGAGTTCGTCGGGCGCGGGGCTGTCGATGGTCAGGACGCTCAGGGCCTGACCACCGGCGCTCTGCCGGGCGATCTGCATGCCCGCGATGTTGATGCCGGCGTCACCGAACTCGCGACCGTAGACCGCCACGATGCCGGGGCGATCGGTGTAGACCATCACGAGGTGGTGGGCCGCGAGGGGGACCTCGACGTCGTAGCCGTTGATCTCGACGATCTTCTCGACCTGCTTCGTGCCGGTCAGGGTGCCCGAGACCGAGATCTGCGAGCCGTCGCTGAGCGAGCCACGCAGCGTGATGACGTTGCGGTACTCGTCGCTGGTCGGGTCGGTGAGCAGACGCACGGTGATGCCGCGCTGCTCGGCCAGCAACGGGGCGTTCACGTAGCTCACCGACTCGCTGACGATGTTCGTGAAGATGCCCTTCAGAGCCGCCAGCTTCAACACGCTGACGTCGTACTCGACCAGGTCGCCGCGCACCTCGACGTCGACGCTCGTCAACGGGCTGTCGGCGAGGCCCGAGAACACCTGACCGATCTTCTCGACCAGGGGGATGCCGGGTCGCACGTAGGGGTCGATGACGCCGCCGGCCACGTTGACCGCGTCGGGGACGAGCTCGCCGCCGAGTGCGAGCCGCACCGAGCGGGCCACCGAGACGCCGGCCTTCTCCTGCGCCTCGTCCGTCGAGGCTCCCAGGTGCGGGGTGACCACGACGTTCTCGAGACCCAACAGCTTCTGGTCGACCGGGGGCTCCTTCACGAACACGTCGAGTCCGGCACCGGCGATCTCGCCGGTGGTCAGGGCCTCGTACAGGCCGTCCTCGTCGATGAGGCCTCCGCGGGCCACGTTGACGACGAAGGCCGACTTCTTCATCGCCTTCATCTGCTCGAGGCCGATCATGCCGGTCGTCTCGGGGGTCTTGGGCATGTGGATCGTCACGAAGTCGCTCGTGGCGAGCAGCTCGTCGAGCGACAACAGCGTGACCCCGAGCTGCTGGGCGCGGGCCGGCGTGACGTAGGGGTCGTAGGCGACGACGTTCACGCCGAAGGCCTGCAGGCGCGCGGTGATGAGGGCGCCGATGCGGCCGAGACCGACGATGCCGACCGTCTTCTCGTAGAGTTCGACGCCCGTGTACTTCGACCGCTTCCACTGCCCCTGGGCCAGGGCGGAGTGCGCTGCCGGGATGTGACGCGCGAGGCTGAGGATGTGACCGACCGTCAGCTCGGCGGCGGAGATGATGTTCGACGTCGGTGCGTTGACGACCATGACACCGGCCGTGGTGGCCGCCTTGATGTCGACGTTGTCGAGCCCGACGCCGGCGCGCGCGACGACCTTGAGCGACGGGGCGGCGGCGATGGCCTCGGCGTCGACCTGCGTCGCCGACCGCACGAGGATCGCGTCGGCATCGGCCAGGGCGGCCAGCAGTGCGGGGCGGTCGGTGCCGTCCACCGATCGCACGTCGAAGTCGGGCCCGAGGGCGTCGACGGTTGCGGGTGACAGTTCTTCTGCGATCAACACGACGGGCTTGGCCACGGGGCGGACGTCCTTCTCTGGGTGATGTTCGGTGAGGGGCCGCGACGCGCCGTGGGCGCGGCTGATGACGACTCTATCGACTCGCGCGGATCGTTACGTCCGCATGACGACGTCCCCGGCGGGCGGCGTCACGGACGCGGCCCGCGCCTCCTGGGCTCGCTCAGACGGTCGTGACGTAGGCCGTCAGGGTCAGCGACACGGCCGCCACGACACCCAGGGCCGCGAACAGCGCCAGCGTGAACTTCCACAGTTCACGACGGCGCCCCACCACGATCGCCGCGACGAAGGCCAGAGGCGGCACGACGACACCCACGATCAGCGGCACCCACGGGGGTGAGACCACCAGACCGTCGAGGCCGTTCTCACGGTAGAACTCGTTGTTCTGCGTGAAGACCTGCGGCACGAGCACGAGGTTCGAGACGGCCTCGAACAGGTCGAAGGCGAAGAAGACGGCGAAGACGATCGCGACGGCGAGGTAGAAGAAGAAGGAGGCGCGGCCCGGTTCGCTCGCGTCGCCGGCCGTCACCGAGACGGCGTCGTAGTCGTAGTCGTGCTCGTGGTCGCGGTCGCTCATGCGGAGCCTCCCGTCACAAGGGGCCAGGGGGCCACGAGGAGCGCACCGAGGGCCATCCATGCGAGGCGACGGCCCGTGCGATCGACGGGCACGAGGACGATGACCGCCACGAACCACGCGATCGGGGCCACCACGGCGAACAGTTCGCCGAGGTTCCACATGAGCGACGAGATCGCATCGGCGAACGGGTTGGTGAAGTCGCCCACGGCGACGATCCAGCCCGCGGCCCAGAGGAGGAACACGCCGCCGAGGACGCCGTGGACCACGAGCGACGACGAACTCATCACCGCGGGGCCGTCGTCGACGTCGTCCTCGTCTTCTGCGTCCGGGTCGTCGGACTCGTCGACGGGCTCATCGCCTGCACGGTCCGACCGCCGGGTACGACGCGGACCACCCGTCGGCGCAGGACCCTCGACGTGGCTGCTGTCGGCCTCGTCACCCCAGGTCAGGGCGTCGTCGGCGTCGCCGCCGGTCGGCACCCGCGGGTCGGCTGGCGTCATGCGGTGAGCTTGGACGAGACCGCCGCGAGCAACGCGGGGAACAGCGGGTGGTCGTCCTGGACGCCGGTCAGCGTGCGCGTCAGCTCGTCGGCGGCGAGGCCCGAGCTCAGCAGCGACTGCAGCTCGACGCTCTCGACGTCGTCGGGCACGGAGAAGTCGAGGGCGGCACGCACGGCGCGGACGAGTGCGTCGTAGGGCAGTCCACGCTCGGCGGCCTGGGCCGCCGGCCCGACGAACCGCTCGTGGCGGCTGAGCTTGCGGAGGGGGTTGCGGCCGACGCGTTCGGTCGTGTCGGGGAGGTGCGGGTTGGCGATGCGGACGAGGTTCTTCTCGATGTAGGACTGCTGCTCGTCGGCGTCGAGCTCGTGCTTGGCCACGAGCAGGCCCTTCGTCTCGGCGAGGACGCCGCGGACCTCGGCCATGACCTCGGCGTCGTCCAGGGCCTCACGGATGCTCGTGAGCCCCTTGCGGAACCCGTGGTAAGCGGCCGCGGCGTGGGCGGTGTTGACCGTGAAGAGCTTGCGCTCGATGAAGGGCTCGAGGTCGGCGACCCAGGTGACGCCCTCGATGTCGGGGCGGTGCTCGCCGAACGGCGTGCTCTCGACGACCCATTCGAAGAACGACTCGATGGTGACGTCGAGCGTGCCCCCGGCCTGCTCGGGCACGATCCGGTCGATGGCACAGTTCGCGAAGACGGCGTTCGTGGCCGGATCGTGCTCGCGCACCGCGGCCGCCAGCGAGTCGGTGGCGTTGATGGCGTTCTCGCACGCGATGACGGAGAGCGGCGCCCGATCAGCGGACCGCTGGGCCAGCCCCTTAGCGATGACCGGTGCGACGAACGGCAGGATGCGGGCACCGACCGCGGTGGTCACGACGTCGGCGGTCGCGATCTCGGCGACGAGGGCCGCCTCGTCGGTGCGGCTGTTGATGGCGCGATAACCGTCGACGACGGTCGTACGGCTGTCTTCACCGACCTCGTGCACCTCGAACGACGACTGCGACTGCAGCGCCCCGATCAGGTCGTCGTTCACGTCGGCGAAGACGACCTCGTAACCACTCGCGTGGAGGAACTGGGCGACGAAGCCCCGACCGATGTTGCCGGCGCCGAAGTGCACGGCCTTCTTGCTGTGAGCCATGCCATAGATCATGCCACGACGTCACCGCGTCGGCGGACGGCGAGAGGGCCCCGCACCGGGTGGTGCGGGGCCCTCTCGGGTGGTTCCGGTGCTGCGTCGAGGTCAGCGCGCAGCGCTGCCGTCGACGTAGTCGGAGTCCTGCTGCTTCCAGGCGAACAGGGCACGCAGCTCTTGGCCGGTGGCCTCGATCGGGTGCTCCTCGCCCTTCTTGCGGAGCTCCTTGAACTCGGGCGCGCCGGCGTCCTGGTCCTCGATGAAGCGCTTCGCGAAGGCGCCCGACTGGATGTCGGCGAGCACGGCCTTCATGTTGTCCTTGACGTCGGGGGTGATGACGCGGGGGCCCGAGACGTAGTCGCCGTACTCGGCCGTGTCGGAGACGCTCCAGCGCTGCTTGGCCAGGCCGCCCTCCCAGATCAGGTCGACGATCAGCTTGAGCTCGTGCAGCACCTCGAAGTAGGCGATCTGCGGCTGGTAGCCGGCCTCGGTCAGGGTCTCGAAGCCGTACTGGATCAGCTGCGAGGTCCCGCCGCAGAGCACGGCCTGCTCGCCGAAGAGGTCGGTCTCGGTCTCTTCGGTGAAGGTGGTCTTGATGCCGCCGGCACGCAGGCCGCCGATGCCCTTGGAGTACGACCAGGTGAGATCCCACGCGGCGCCGGATGCGTCCTTCTCGACGGCGACGATGACGGGCACGCCGCGGCCGGCCTCGAACTCGCGACGGACGGTGTGGCCGGGGCCCTTGGGGGCGACGAGGACCACGTCGACGCCCTCGGGCGCCTCGATGTAGCCGAAGCGGATGTTGAAGCCGTGGCCGAAGACGAGGGCCTTGCCGTCGGCGAGGTTCGGCGCGATGTCGTCGGCGTACACGTGACGCTGGACCTGGTCGGGCGCGAGGATCACGATGACGTCGCCCCAGGCCGAGGCCTCGGCGGGCGTCTGCACCGTGAAGCCGGCCTCCTCGGCCTTGGCGCGGCTCTTCGAGCCCTCTTTGAGGCCGACGACGACCTCGACGCCCGAGTCGCGGAGGTTCAGCGCGTGGGCGTGGCCCTGCGAGCCGTAGCCGATGACGGCGACCTTCTTGCCCTGGATGATCGACAGGTCGGCGTCGTTGTCGTAGACGATTTCAGTCACGGTGTGGTTCTCCTTGGGTGGTGACGGTGGGGTGTCGGGGCGAGGAGGCGCGGTGCGCGACCCCTCGCGGGTTCAGTTCTTGAAGACGCGGTCGGTGATCGACTTCGCGCCGCGGCCGATGGCCAACAGGCCCGACTGCGAGATCTCCTTGATGCCGTAGGGCTCGAGCACGCGGAGCAGCGCCGTCGTCTTGCCGGTGTCGCCCGTGACCTCGATGACGAGGGCGTCGGTCGACACGTCGACCACCGAGGCGCGGAAGAGGGTGACGGCCTCGAGCACCTGCGAGCGGGTCGTGTTGTCGACGCGCACCTTGATCAGCAGGTGCTCGCGCTGCACGGACTGCGCGTAGTCCAGCTCGACGATCTTGATCACGTTGATGAGCTTGTTCAGCTGCTTGGTGACCTGCTCGAGCGGCAGTTCTTCGACGTCGACGACGACCGTGATGCGGCTCAGCCCCTCGACCTCGCTCTTGCCGACGGCGAGGCTCTCGATGTTGAAGCCGCGCCGGGCGAAGAGGCCGGCGACACGGGTCAGCAGACCCGGCTTGTCTTCGACGAGCAGGGACAGGACGTGGCTCATGCGTGTTCTCCGGTCATGTCGCCGTCGCGGGTGGTGTCGGAGGCGCTCGTGCCCGGCGCCTCGTCGTCCCACTCGGGAGCGAGGGCGCGGGCGTGCTGGATCTCGGAGTTCGAGACCCCCTGCGGCACCATCGGCCAGACCATCGCGTCGCGGCTGACGACGAAGTCGATGACGACCGGGCGGTCGTTGGTCGCGAGGGCGAGCTCGATGGCCGCGTCGACCTCGTCCTCGGTGCGGACCCGGATGCCCAGGGCGCCGTAGGCGTCGGCGAGCTTGACGAAGTCCGGCACCATGCGCGTCTCGTGACCCGTGTTGAGGTCGGTGAACGAGTGGCGCCCCTCGTAGAAGAGCGTCTGCCACTGCCGCACCATGCCGAGCGACGAGTTGTTGATGATCGCGACCTTGATCGGGATGTCGTTGATGACGCAGGTGGCCAACTCCTGGTTGGTCATCTGGAAGCAGCCGTCGCCGTCGATCGCCCACACCACGCGGTCGGGCTGGGCGACCTTGGCCCCCATGGCGGCCGGGACCGAATAGCCCATCGTGCCCGCGCCTCCGGAGTTGAGCCAGGCGTGCGGGCGCTCGTACTCGATGAACTGGGCCGCCCACATCTGGTGCTGGCCGACGCCGGAGGCGTAGATCGCCTCGGGGCCGGAGAGCTGCCCGATGCGCTGGATGATCGCCTGGGGTGACAGCAGGCCGTCGTCGGGCTGGGTGTAGCCGAGCGGGAACTGTTCGCGAAGACCCTCGAGGTGCTCCCACCAGGCCGCGATGTCGGGCTTGACCCCACCCGTGACCTCGGCGAACGCGCTCGTGAGGTCGGGGATGACGACCTTGGCGTCACCCACGATGGGCACGTCGGCGATGCGGATCTTCGAGATCTCGGCGGGGTCGATGTCGACGTGGACGACCTTGGCACCGGGCGCGAAGAGCTCGGCCTTGCCGGTCACCCGGTCGTCGAAGCGCGCGCCGAGGGCGATGATGAGGTCGCTCTCCTGGAGTCCCAGCACGGCCGGCACCGTGCCGTGCATGCCGGGCATCCCGAGGTGTTGCGGGTGGGTGTCGGGGAACGCACCGCGGGCCATCAGGGTGGTGACGACGGGAGCCCCGGTGAGCTCGACGAGGGCCTTGAGCTCGGCCGACGCCCCGGCGCGGATCACGCCGCCGCCGACGTAGAAGACGGGTTGCTTGGCGTCGGCGATCATCTGGGCCGCGGCGGTGATCTGCTTGCCGTGCGCCCTCGTCACCGGTCGGTAGCCCGGCAGGTCGACGACGGGCGGCCAGATGAAGGGTGCGCTGTTCTGCTGCGCGTCCTTCGTGATGTCGACGAGCACCGGGCCGGGACGCCCCGTGCTCGCGATCTGGTACGCGGCGGCGAGCGTCGCCGGGATGTCCTCGGGCTTGGTCACCAGGAACGAGTGCTTCGTGATCGGCATCGTGATGCCGACGATGTCGGCCTCCTGGAAGGCGTCGGTGCCCATGAGGGTCGAGAAGACCTGCCCGGTGATGGCCAGCAGCGGCATGCTGTCCATGTAGGCGTCCGCGATCGCCGTGACGAGGTTCGTCGCGCCGGGGCCGGACGTCGCGATCGCGACGCCGACGCGACCGGATGCGGCGGCGTAGCCCTCGGCGGCGTGCCCGGCGCCCTGCTCGTGGCGGACCAGGATGTGTCGGATCGCCGTCGAGGCCATCAACTCGTCGTAGAACGGGATGATGGCTCCGCCGGGCAACCCGAAGACGTCGGTCACGCCCAGGTGCTCGAGCGACTTGAGGATGGCGCCCGACCCGGTCAGCACGGGAGGCGCGGTCGGCGCCCCGACGGACGCGCCGGCGCTCGGCCGGGCCGTCCGCGTCGCGGTGCCGGGCGTGGGGGTGGACTCTGCAGGCATCAGTGCCGGTTCCCTGTTCGTGGTCGGTGATCGATGGTGACGGTGCGGGACGCGGCCGTGCACGGGGTGCGACGTCGCGACGGCTCGGCCGGCGGTGGGACGCGTCAGTAGGTGACGGCGCCCTCGGCCGCAGAGCGGACCTGGCGTGCGTACTTCGCGAGGACACCGCGGGTGTAGCGCGGGGGAAGCGGTGCCCAGCCGTCTCGGCGGGCTTCCAGCTCTGCGGCGTCGACGAGTAGGTCGATCGAGCGAGCGGCGATGTCGACCCGAATCAAGTCACCATCGCGCACGAAGGCGATCGGACCGGAGTCGACCGCTTCGGGTGCTATGTGGCCGATGCACAGGCCGGTTGTGCCGCCTGAGAATCGTCCGTCCGTCAACAGTAGTACATCTTTGCCGAGCCCTGCGCCCTTGATGGCCGCGGTGATGGCGAGCATCTCGCGCATGCCCGGGCCGCCCTTGGGGCCCTCGTAGCGGATGACGACCACGTCGCCGGACTCGATGCGCCCCTCGGTGAGGGCGTCCATGGCGCCACGTTCGCGTTCGAAGACCTTCACCGGACCCTCGAACACCGACGCGTCGAAGCCCGCCGTCTTGACGACGGCGCCCTCGGGGGCCATCGAGCCGCTGAGGACGGTGAGGCCGCCGGTCACGTGGATCGGGTTGTCGAGCGTCCGCAGCACCTCGCCGTCGAGCGGCTTCGGCTTGATGGACTCGAGGTTCTCGGCGACGGTCTTGCCGGTGACGGTGAGGCAGTCGCCGTGCAGCAGACCCGCGTCGAGCAGCGCCTTCATGACGACGGGGACGCCACCCATGCGGTCGACGTCGTTCATGACGTACTTGCCGAAGGGCTTGAGGTCGCCGATGTGCGGCACCTTGTCGCCGATGCGGTTGAAGTCGTCGATGGTCAGGTCGACCTCGGCCTCGTACGCGATGGCGAGCAGGTGCAACACGACGTTGGTCGAGCCACCGAAGGCCATGGCCACGGCGATGGCGTTCTCGAACGCCTTCTTGGTGAGGATGTCGCGCGTCGTGATGCCCTGACGGAGCATCTCGACGACGGCCTCGCCCGAACGGTGGGCGAAGTAGTCGCGGCGGCGGTCGGCCGACGGCGGGGCCGCCGAACCGGGGAGGCTCATGCCGAGGGCCTCGGCGACGCTGGCCATGGTGTTGGCCGTGTACATCCCGCCACAGGCACCCTCGCCCGGCACGATGGCGCACTCGATCGCCTTCAGGTCGTCGTCGCTCATGTTGCCGGCCTTGTAGGCGCCCACGGCCTCGAACGAGTCGATGATCGTGACGTTCTTCTCGGTGCCGTCGCTGAGCTTGACCCAACCGGGGGCGACGCTGCCGGCGTAGAGGAAGACGCTGGCGAGGTCGAGCCGGGCGGCGGCCATCAGCATGCCGGGCAGCGACTTGTCGCAACCGGCGAGCAACACCGACCCGTCGAGCCGCTCGGCGTTCATGACGACCTCGACGCTGTCGGCGATCACCTCGCGTGAGACCAGCGAGAAGTGCATGCCCTCGTGGCCCATCGAGATGCCGTCGGACACCGAGACGGTGCCGAACTGGAGCGGGTAGCCTCCCCCGGCGTGGACGCCTTCCTTGGCACCCTGGGCCAGACGGTCGAGCGACAGGTTGCAGGGGGTGATCTCGTTCCAGCTGCTGGCGATGCCGATCTGGGGCTTGCTCCAGTCTTCGTCGCCCATGCCGACGGCACGGAGCATGCCTCGCGACGTGGTGGCCTCGACGCCGTCGGTGACGACGCGGCTGCGCGGTTTGATGTCGATCCCGTCCGGGGTGGGCTTCTCTGGCATGGGTCGAGTTTAGGGCGTGACCGCGCTCGCGCCGTCCACCGTCGCCGAGGGCCTCAGAGCTCCCCCGGCTCCCCCGCGGCGTCTCCGCTCGACCGCGTCCGCCGACCCTCGTGGTCGCGGGCGTCGTCGTCACCCTCGCTGTCGTCGAGCCCGGACGAGTCCGCGACCCGGTCCATCTCGACGGCCAACGCGTCGGCCGACCCGACGGGCAGGTCGGACACGTCGAGATCGGCGACGTCGCCCTCGGTCGTCTCGGCGATCTCGCCGGCTGCCCGGGCCACGGCGTCGTCGAGTTCGTCCACGACCAACCGATCGCGCAGGAGGTCGCCGTTGCGGTACCCCGCCCGACCGATCATGTGCGCCGAGATGGGTGCGGTGAGCATCTGGAAGACGAGGACGACGAGCAGGGACGCGATCGTCCCCACGGTGTGCTGGTCGAGCGCGATCGCCGCCAGGACCAGGATGAGGCCGAAGATCTGCGGCTTGGTCGCGGCGTGCATGCGCGACAGGGCGTCGGGGAACCTCAGGAGGCCGATGCCCGCCGCGACCGAGAGCAGCGCCCCGCCGATGAGCATGACCGAGGCCGCCACGTCGTAGACCGTCTCGGGGATCACGAGGGATCCTGCTTCGAGACGTAGCGCGCGACCGTGATGGAGCCGAGGACGGCCGTCAGGGCGAGGGCGAGGATGACCGGGATGGTCCGGGTGTGGCCGTTGAACACCATGTCGGCGGCGAGGACGCAGATCAGGGTGGTCAGCAGCATGTCGGACGCGATCATGCGGTCGAGGATGGACGGCCCCCGCACGATGCGGATGACCGACGCGAGGCCGGCGAACGCGAAGAGCGCTCCGACGACGTAGGCGACGACGGTCACGAGGGACCTCCTTCGTGGGACGAGGAACGGCTGACCGCTTCGTGGACCTCGGCCGCGGCCGGGGTGCCCTCCGCGATGCGACGGCGGTCGTCGTCGCTGCCGAGCACCCGGACGAGGCGGGCCTCGACGACCAGGACGCCGTCGCGGACGCCCTCGACACCGGCGAGGTCCTCGACCGCGAGCGCGTGCAGGTAGAGGATCGACCGCTCGCGGTCGGCCTCGACCACGAGCGACCCGGGGACGAGCGAGATCGCCTCGGCGACGAGGGTCATGATGAAGTCCGACCTCGTGTGCAGCTGCACCGCGACGATCGCGTTCGAGGTCACGCCGCGAGGTCGGACGGCCTGCCAGGCGACGATGACGGAGGCGCGCACCAGGTCGACCACGAAGTGCGCCAGGAAGACCACGGCGTACCAGAGGTTGAACCGGCCGCTCAGTTCGACCGGGGGCAGGAAGAACACCCGGGTCACGAGCAGCGCCACGGCGACGCCGGTGACGAAGGCCAGGACGGTGAACTGGTTCCACAAGGCCATCCAGAGGACGACCAGTCCGACGAGCAGGGGGAGCTGCCGGGCGAGGCTGCGGCCGACCTCGCCGCGGGTGGGACGGCCGGTCACGGGGTGCTCCCCTCGTCTGCGGAGTCCGAGGCGGGTTCGGGCTCGGGCGACGACGGGTCGGACGTCGTCTCGCCCTGACCGCCCGGGAAGACCGTCTGCACGTAGTCGTTCGAGCCGTAGACCCGGCCGGCCGCACGTTCGGCGACGCCGTAGAGCGGGCCGGCGGCGAACGTCAGGGCGAGCGAGACGAGCACCATGCCCGCGGTCGCGCCCACCATGGTGCGGGGGTTGGTGCGACGTCGCTGGACGGCCACCCGACCCGGGGCCTCCTCGAGGTGCTCGGTGAAGGGTGACTCGTGGTCGTCGACATCGGCCTTCGGGCGCCAGAACGCGAGGTTCCAGGCACGCATGAGCGCGTAGAGCGTCAGCAGCGACGTGAGGGCCCCGGCTCCGATGAGGACGTACACGAGGGGATCGTCGAGCCGGGCACCGGCCTCGAAGAGCGCGACCTTGCCGATGAAACCGGAGAACGGCGGGATGCCGCCCAGGTTGAGGGCCGGGATGAAGAAGAGGACGGCGACGATCGGTGCCGCCTTGAGGAGACCGCCCAGGCGGGTGATCGACGCCGTGCCGCCTCGCCGTTCGATCAGGCCCGCCCCGAGGAAGAGCGTGGTCTGGACCGTGATGTGGTGCACGACGTAGTAGATCGTGGCGGCCAGGCCCTCGACGGTCCCGAGTGCGATGCCGAAGATCATGTAGCCGATGTGGCTGACCAGGGTGAACGAGAGCAGACGCTTGATGTCGGCCTGGGCCACGGCCCCGAGGATGCCCACGATCATCGTCAGCAACGCGATGATCAGCAGGTAGACGTTGACGTTGCTCTCGACGAACAGCACCGTCTCGGTGCGGATGATGGCGTAGACGCCCACCTTGGTCAGCAGGCCGGCGAACACGGCGGTGACGGGGGCGGGAGCGGTCGGGTACGAGTCGGGCAGCCAGAACGACAGCGGGAAGATCGCCGCCTTGATGCCGAACGCCGTGAGCAGCATGACGTGGATGATCGTCTGCACGTCGGGCGGGATGGTGTCCATCTTCTGGGCGATGTCGGCGATGTTGACCGTGCCGAGCGCTCCGTAGATCATCGCGATGGAGGCGAGGAACAGGACGGACGACACCAGGCTGACGACGATGTAGACCACGCCGGCCCGGATGCGCTGCTCGGTGCCGCCGAGGGTGATCAGCACGTAGCTGGCCACCAGGAGGATCTCGAAGCCCACGTAGAGGTTGAAGAGGTCACCCGCGATGAAGGCGTTGAACACGCCCGTGGCGAGGATGAGGTAGGTCGGGTTGTAGATCGAGACCGGTGCCTCGCCGTCGCCGTCGGCCTGGCCCTGCCCGACAGAGAACACGAAGACGGCCAGCAGGACGATCGACGAGATGCTGAGCATGAGCGCCGCGAGTCGGTCGACGACGAGCGTGATGCCGAACGGCGCCTGCCAACCGCCCACCTGCACGGCGATCGCTCCGTGCGTGTCGACGACCACGAGCAGCACCAGGCTGATGACGACGACGAGCGCCAGGGCGACGATCGAGACCACGGCCTGCGAGCGGGGCCGCCGACCGGCGATCAGGGCCGCCGCGGCTCCGAGCAGCGGGATGAGGACGACGAGCGGCACGAGGTAGCTGGGGTTCATGCTCGGTGCCCTTTCTCGTCGTGGTGAGGCCGGTCGACGCGCAGCGACCGGTCGTCCGTCGGCACGGCCGCTTCGGCACGGCTACCGAACTCGCTGTCGCCACCGGCCTCGTCGTCACCGTCGCCCTGTTCGGACTCTTCTTCGGCCGGGACGCCTCGACGCCCGATCTCGAGGTCTTCGGCGTCGTCCGCGAGGGTGTCTCCCTGGGCCAGCCGCCACGACCGGTAGATCAACGCGAGCATGAAGGCCGAGATGCCGAAGGTGATGACGATGGCCGTCAGCACGAACGCCTGCGGCAGCGGGTCGGCGAAGTCGGCCGGATCGGCCTGGCCGTCGACCACGGGGGCCGCGCCGCGCCGTCCGGACATGAGGAGGATGAGGATGTTCGTGGCGTTCCCGACGAGCAGGAAGCCCAGCAGCACACGGGTCATGCTGCGCTCGAGCAGCAGGTAGACGCCGCAGGCGTACAGCGCGGCCATGACGACGATCAGGACGAGGGAGACGCTCATGCGCGGCCCCGCTCGGTCCGGGGCGTACCGGCGACGGACACGGGGAGCGCCTCCTCTTCGGGTTCGGACACCTCGCTCGGGTGGCCGAACGCGTCCTCTTCTTCTTGACGGTCGACCTCGGCTCCGAGGCTCCGGAGCACGTCGAGGACGAGCCCGACGACGACCAGGTAGACGCCGACGTCGAAGAACGTCGACGTGACGAACTCGACGTGGCCGAGCAGCGGCACCTCGGCCTCGACCCAGGTCGAGGTCAGGGCGTCGACGCCGAAGAAGAGCGGGACGAGTGCCGTCGCGGCGACCGTCAGGAGACCGGCACCGAGGAGCTTGCCGGCATCGAGGGGCGCGGCCGCACCGAGTTCGTACCGACCGCCCGCGAGGTACCGGGCCACGAAGGCGAAGCCCGCCACCAGACCGCCGGCGAAGCCGCCGCCGGGCAGGTTGTGACCGGCGAAGAGCAGGTAGATCGAGACGACGATGATGGCGTGGAAGATCAGCCGCACGACCACCTCGAGCAGGATCGACCGGTTCTGCGGGGCGAGTTTGCGCCCGGCCAGCAACCAGGCGCGGCGGTCGCCCTCGGTGCTGTCGCCGATCTGCGCCGTCGCCCCGCCGACGGGCACGACGGGAGCCGGCTCGCGCACGGGTCGGACCCGTGCCAGGAAGCGCTGCGCCCGCGTCCGCCGCTCGGGCCGGGGCAGGACGTCGGCGCGAGAGGTCAGGAAGACGAGGCTCGCCACGCCCGTGGCGGCGACGATGAGGACGGCGATCTCGCCCATGGTGTCCCACCCGCGGATGTCCACGAGCGTCACGTTGACGACGTTGCGGCCGTGACCACCGTCGACGGCGAGATCGGGGAAGGCGCCGGAGATGGTGGGGATCGATCGCGCCCCGAGGGCGACGACGGCGATGGCGGCCATGACGGACCCGACCGAGATGCCGATGACGGCTCGGATCGCCCGGTGGGTGCGCCCGTTGCGCTCGCCCAGGCGGGCCGGCAGCCGACGCAGCACGAGGACGAACGCGATGAGCGTGATGGTCTCGATGAGCGCTTGTGTCAGGGCCAGGTCGGGGGCCCCGTGCAGCGCGAAGAGCGCGGCCATGCCGTAGCCGGTCACCCCGACCAGGACGACGGCCTGGAATCTCTTGTTCGAGAGCGCCGACGCGATGGCGCCGATGATCATCAACCCGCCGATGGCCAGCTGCGCCGGGTAGTCCCAGAGCACGGCGGTGGTCGGCCAGTCGCTGTTGAGCGCCAGCGTCACCACCGACGAGGCGATGAACACGACGAGGATGGTGGCGAGGTAGAAGGGCAACGAACCGCGCTGCGTCGTGGCGGTCGTCCGCGACGCCGTCCGGTCGATGGTCGCCATGATCCGCACGTACCCGTCGGAGGCGCGGGGCAGGAACGAGACGGCCTTCTGCACCTGCGACACCCGGTCGCGCTGCCAGAAGAGGAGGGCCCCGACCCCGAGCGAGACCGCCGTGAAGCCGAGCGCGGGCTCGAGACCGTGCCAGAGCGCCAGGTAGTAGGGGCCGTGCTCGCCCGGGGCCGAGGGGAGCGTGTCGGCATAACGAGCGAAGACCGGACCGACCTGGTACGAGACGAGGCCGAGCACCAGGCCAGCGACGGCCAGGACGATCGGCGACGCCAGGAAGTCGACGTGCTCACGGACGAAGTCGACCGGCTCGACGCCCTTCTTGCGACCGAAGGCCCCCCAGAGGAAGCGCAGGCTGTAGGCGGTGGTCAGGATCGACCCGACGACGACGCCGACCAGGGCGACGACGCCCCAGGCCGACCCGGTCACGGCGTCGTCGTAGAGGGCCGTGAGCACGGCCTCCTTCGCGACGAAGCCGAAGGTCGGCGGCACGCCGGCCATCGAGGCGAGGGCGAGGAGCGTCACCACGAGGAGGACGGGAGCCTGACGACCGAGCCCGCAGAGCTTGCGCAGGTCTCGCGTGCCCGCCCGGTGGTCGATGACCCCCACCACGAGGAAGAGCGTCGACTTGAACAGGGCGTGGGCGACCAGCAGGGCGAGCCCGGCGAGGGCCGCGTCGCGGGTGCCGAACCCCACCACGATCGTCAGGAAGCCGAGTTGGCTCACCGTGCCGTAGGCCAGGACGAGCTTGAGGTCGTGCTGACGGAGCGCGCGGTACCCGCCGAGGACCATCGTGACCACCCCGACGGTGACGATGATCTCTTGCCAGCCGGGCTGGTCGTGGTAGCCGGGGGCGAGACGGGCGACGAGGTAGATGCCGGCCTTGACCATCGCGGCGGCGTGCAGGTAGGCACTGACCGGCGTCGGAGCCGCCATCGCGGCCGGGAGCCAGAAGTGGAACGGCACGAGTGCCGACTTCGACAGCGCCCCGACGAGTACGAGCACGACGCCGACCGTGACGACCGTCCCGGTGGGTGGCTGCTCGACGAGCTGGGACAACGAGCTCGTGCCGCCCTGGACGGCGAGGATCACGAGGCCGACGAGCATCGCGAGCCCGCCCGCGGTCGTCACGATGAGCGCCTGCAACGCGGCCCCGCGGCTGGCCTGCTTCGCCGTGTAGTGCCCGATCAACAGGTACGAGAAGACGCTCGTGGCCTCCCAGAAGACGAACAGGACGAACACGTCGTCGCTCGTGACGAGGCCGTACATCGCTCCGGCGAAGGCCACCAGCACGGCGGCGAAGCGTGCCCGACCGGCCTCGTCCCGCTCGAAGTAGCGCGCACAGTAGACGAGCACGAGGCCGCCGATGCCCGTGACGACGAGCGCGAGGACCCAGGCGAGGACGTCCATGCGCAGGGTGAGCGAGATGGCGAGCTGCGGAATCCACGGCACGGCCTCGGTGGGCACCTCGCCCGACAACACGGCGGGCCCCTGGAGGGCCGTGAAGGCGAAGGCGGCGAAGGGGACGACGGACGCCCAGAGGAAGAGCGAACGGCCGAGTCGTCCGCCGACGCAGGCCACGACGACGGCCGCCACGGCGAACGCTGTCAGGACTACGATCACGAGGACCTCCGTCGGCTGGCGACCTCGTCGGACCGGCTCGGCTGAGCGGCGGCGGGGAGTCGCGGCGGGGTGTCCAGACTACCTTGCAGTCGCCTGGGAATGCTCAGACCCGGACATCACACCCGTTCAAGGCATGCGCTGTCAGGCATGACCGAGATGCCCACGCAGGCCGGCCAGTTCGACGAGCAGGTCCGCCACGGCGGAAGGGTCGGCGACGCGATGCATCGCCCCCGTCTCGCCCGGGCCGACCTTGATCGACAGGTCGCCCTCGCCGAGTGCCCGGAAGCCGTCCTCGTCGGTGACGTCGTCCCCGGCGTAGAGGACGCCCGTGGCCTGGACGGCCTCCCGGAGCCGGTCGATGCCGTCGTTCTTGCCGGTCGCCCGGACGGCGAACTCGAGGACGTTCTTGCCCACGCGCTCGTGCATGCCGCCGAGCGCCTCGACGGCCTCGCGGGCCGCCGCGTGGACGGCCTGGGTGGTCGCGGCGTCCGCGAGCCGCGTGTGCAGGGCGAGGCCTGCGGGTTTCTCTTCGACGAAGACGCCCTCACGCCCCTCAGCCACACCGTGGACGGCATCGGACAAGCGCGCACGGCCAGCCTTCTCGTCGTCGCTCAACGAGGTCTCGTGACCGTCGACCCGCACCTCGATGCCGTGCGAGCCGACCAACAGCACCTCGTCGGGGGTCTGGCTGACCTCGATCAACGAGGCGAGGTCGCGCCCGGACACGAGGGCGACGGTGGTCTGGTCGAGTGCCGACAGGCGCATGATCGCGTCCATGGCCGCGGGCAACGCCCGGGCCCGCAGGGGCGCGTCGACCTCGGGCGCCAGGGTGCCGTCGAAGTCGAGCGCGACGAGGAGGCGCGGGGTCGTCGCGAGACGACCGAGCGCGTCGCTCAGGGCCAGGGGGTCGGAACCGGTCACGAGACGTCACCGTCCGTCGTCGTCGGGGCCGGGGCAGGCGTGATCTGCTGCCCGGGTCGCACGTTCTCGAGGGCCTGCAGGAAGGACGCCGACCACTTGGCCACGTCGTTCTCGAGGACGCGTCGGCGCAGGGCCCGCATGCGGGTGGTGCGGTCGCGCTTGGGCATCTCGACGGCGCGCATGATGGTGTTCTTGAGGCCGCCGATGTCGTGCGGGTTGATCAGCAGGGCGCTCTTGAGCTCGTCGGCCGCGCCGGCGAACTCGCTCAGCACGAGCACGCCGTCGTTGTCGCGCCGCACCGCCACGTACTCTTTCGCGACCAGGTTCATGCCGTCGCGGAGGGCCGTGACCAGCATGATGTCGGCGGCGAGGTACAACGCCACCATCTCTTCGCGCGGGTAGCCGTGGTGGTGGTAGCTGATGGCCGTGTGGCTCATGGTGCCGTAGTCGCCGTTCACGCGGCCGACGGTGAGCTCGATCTCGTCGCGCAGCAGCTTGTACGTCTCGACCCGCTCACGGCTCGGGCTCGCGACCTGCACGAGCGTGGCGTCCTCGACGCTGAGCCGACCGTCGGCGAGCAGCTCGCCGAACGCCTTCATGCGGTGCCGGATGCCCTTCGTGTAGTCGAGACGGTCGACGCCGAGCATGATCGTCTTGGGGTTGCCGAGGCCCTCGCGGATCTCGCGGGCCCTGGCCTGCACGTCGGGGCGCGCGGCGAGCTCTTCGTAGCTGGCGGCGTCGATCGAGATCGGGAAGTGCTTCGCCAGCACCCGGCGGACCTTGGTGCCCCGGCGCGAGACCGGCGCGGACTCGTCGTCGACCGGGACCTCGATGTAGGGGCGCGTCGTCGAGTACCCGAGCAGGTGGCGGACGGCGCGGGAGAAGTTCGACGCGTCGTCCGCCCGCTGGAAGCCGATGACGTCGGCACCGAGCAGGCCCTCGACGATCTGCTGCCGCCAGGGCAGCTGAGAGAAGATGCCGAGCGGCGGGAACGGGATGTGGTTGAAGAACCCGATGGTGACGTCGGGTCGGGCCTCGCGCAGCATCTTCGGCACGAGCTGCAGCTGGTAGTCCTGCACCCAGATGGTGCCGCCCTCTTCGGTGATCTCGGCCGCGCGGTCGGCGAAGCGCTGGTTGACCTGCACGTAGGACTCCCACCAGACCCGGTGGTAGGTCGGAGCGGCGATGACGTCGTGGTAGAGCGGCCAGAGCGTGTCGTTGCTGAAGCCCTCGTAGTAGCGCTGCACCTCGTCGGCGCTGAGCGGCACGGGGACGATCTCGATGCCGTCGGACTCGAAGGGCTCGAACTCGAGGTCGGGTTGGCCCGCCCAGCCCACCCACGCCCCGTCGTTGGCCTTCATGACGGGTTCGAGGGCCGTGACGAGACCCCCGGGCGAGTGCTGCCACGACGCCGACCCGTCGTCGGCGATGACCCGGTCGACGGGGAGGCGGTTGGAGACGACGACGAAGCCGTAACGTTCGGGGGTGTCGGGCATGGGGTGGGTCGGCTCCTGTCGCATCGCCCGCACGGACGCGGGACGGCCAGATTATCAGCGGTGCCCCAGACGGCTCCCGGCGACCGGCGTACCCCACCCGGACGATCGTCAGACGAGGCGCAGGGTCGCCTCGGCGGCCCGCACGAGGGACGCCCCGTAGCTCGGTCCGTGTCCGGCGGCGTGCACGGCCAACGGGTGGAGCTGGTGCAGTGGCACGCGACCCCGCCACCCCTCGCCCAGCGGCGAGCGCGCCTCGTAGCCCGCCAGCACGTCCTCGAGGTGCGGGCAGCCGAACAGGGCCAGCATCGCCAGGTCGGTCTCGGGATGACCGCCGTGGGCGGCCGGGTCGATGAGCACGACTCCCCCGGCGTCGAAGAGCACGTTGCCGGCCCACAGGTCCCCGTGGAGGCGGGCCGGGGGCAGGTCGTCGTCGAACGCGCCCTCGGCGACGAGGCGGCAGGCTCGCTCGACGACCTCGAGGCCCGCCCGGTCGAGACCGCCCGCCCGGACGGCGACGCGGGCGTAGGGCAGGACCCGCTGCTCGGCGTAGAAGACCCCCCAGGTCGCCTTCGGTCGCACCGTCATCGGACGGCTGCCGATGAAGGACGGCCCCGCCCACCCCCGAGGAGGCGCACCGAACGCCTCCGCGCCGCTCGCGTGGGTCACCGCGAGGGCCTCGCCGAAGGCCCGTGCGGCCTCCGCCGTGGGACGGACCTCGTGCACGGGATCGAGGTCGATGCGCCCCGGGGACGCGGCCTGGACGCCGACCGTGCGCGCGCCTCCTCGGGGCGTGGCCTCGGCGAGCCAGGCGAGACCGGCCGCCTCGGCCTCGAAGAACCCGGCGGGGGCGTCGGCACGCTGCTTCGTGTAGGAGGTCACGGGAATAGCATGCGCCCCATGACCGACACCCGTCCCCCGCGCACCGAGGGACCCCGCGGCCCCGCCGACGACGGCGCCCGTCCCGACACGACCATCGTCACGCGCGCCTACCGAGGGGGCCAGCTGATCGCCCACGACTTCCCGCTGCACGAGGTGAGCGACCACCTCGAGACGGACGGTTGTCACGTGTGGATCGACCTCACCGACCCGACCGCCGGCGACCTCGCCTCGCTCGAGGACGAACTCGGACTGCACGAGCTCGCCGTCGAGGACGCACTGCAGGACGGACAGCGACCCAAGGTCGACCGCTACGACAACCATCTGTTCACCGCTCTCTACGACGTGCGGTTCGACCGGGCCAGCGGCGTGCTCGACACGAGCGAGGTGAAGGCGTTCATCACGGAGCGCGCCCTCGTGACGATCCACCATCCGGAGTTCGACGTCACCCGGCTGCAGGCGACCTTCGACCAGAACCGCGACCTGGCGTCGCACGGCGTCTCGTACTTCCTCTGGGGTCTGCTCGACTGCGTCGTGGACCGGCACTTCGACGCCACGGATGCGCTGGACGACGAGATCGAGGGCATCGCCGACGACCTCTTCGACCCCGCGCCCCGGACAATCGACGTGCAGAAGCGCTCGTTCGCCCTGCGGAAGAGCCTCGTCCAGCTGCGCCGGGTCGCGTCGCCGATGCGCGAGGTGCTGAACACGCTGCTGCGCCGCGACCTGAAGGAGGTCGACTCCGCCATGCACCCGTACTTCCAGGACGTCTACGATCACGTGCTGCGCGTGGCCGAGCAGAACGACTCCCTGCGCGACCTCGTCTCGACCATCCTCGACACGAACCTCAACCTGCAGTCCAACCGCATGAACCTCATCATGAAGAAGGTGACGAGCTGGGCGGCCATCATCGCGGTCCCCACGGCGATCACCGGGTTCTACGGGCAGAACGTGCCGTATCCGGGGTTCCAGTCCGTTACCGGCTTCGTCACCTCGTGCGTGCTGATCGTGGCGATCGGCGGCCTGCTCTGGTGGCAGTTCAAGCGCCGCGACTGGCTGTAGCCCGCCGTTCCCGCACTGTTCACCGCGGTGTCGACGCCGCCGCGACGCCCCGGTCGTAGCCTGGCCGCGTGATCACGGTCGGAATGAGCACGTCCTGCGTCTTCCCGCTGTCGACCGACGAGGCCTTCCGGCTCGCGCGGCTCACCGGCTTCGACGGGGTCGAGGTGATGGTGACGGCCGACCGGGCGACCCGACGACCCGAGCTGCTCCGTGCGGCGACCGCCCGGTGGGGCCTGCCCGTGCTCTCGGTGCACGCCCCCGTCCTGCCCGTCGCGCACTTCGCCTTCGGTCGTGACCAGGTCGACAAGCTGCGGCGCTCGGCCGGACTGGCCCGCGAGCTGGGCGCCACGACCGTCGTCGTCCATCCGCCGTTCGTCTGGCAGCGGTCCTACGCGGCGCGGTTCGTCAACGTCGTCCGCGAGATCGCGACCGAGACGGGCGTCACCCTCGCCGTCGAGAACATGTTCCCCGTGAGGTTCGGGCCGGCCGGGTTCGACCCCTACCGCCCGGGACACGACCCCTCGTCCCTCGACGTGGAGGCGGCCACCCTCGACTTCTCGCACGCCGCCGTCGCCGGGCGCGACGCGCTCGACCTCGCCCTGGCGCTCGGGCCGAGGTTGCGCCACGTCCACCTGACCGACGGCGTCGTCTCGTCCCGCCCCGGCGGGCTGCACGACCAGCACCGGGTGCCGGGTCGCGGCACGCAGCCGGTCGCCGAGGTGCTCACCCACCTGGCCCGGTCGGGGTGGGCCGGCACCGTCGCCGCCGAGGTGCACACCGACGGGGACGAGGAGGCGCGGCTCGGCCAGCTCCGGCGGACACTCGCCTTCGCGCGTCGTCACCTCGCGACCGCACCCGCGTCGGGCCCGAGCGCCCGGGACCCTCAGGCGAACAGCACCGTCGCGACGACCGCGAGCGGCACGGCGACCGCCGCCACCCCGAGGCCGGCCAGCACGAAACGCCCCCACGCGACCTCGACGCCCATCGACGACAAGCGCGAGTGCCAGAGCAGCGTGGCGAGCGAGGCCCACGGCGTCACGAGGCAGCCGATGTTGACCCCGACGAGCACGGCGACGAGCCGCAGCGGCGACCCGGCCACCGGCTCGAGGGCGAGGTAGGCCGGGAGGTTGTTGGCCACGTTCGCGGCCACCGCGCTGCCGCCCGCCAGTCGCAGCAGGTCGGGCAATTGGTCGCCGCTGCCCACGACGGCTCCGAGCAGGTCCGCCAGGCCGAGCGAGTGAGCGGCCTCGACGACGAGGAACAGCCCGCCGGCGAAGAGCAGCGTGCCCCACGGCACCAGCCCGAGTCGGAGGACGCCGCGGCGGCGGACGGCCGTGGTGACGACGAGCACGAGAGCCGCGACGGCGGCGGGGATCCAGACCTCGACGCCCGAGACCAGGGCCGGTACGAGCAGCCCCGTCGCGACCGCGGCGACGCCGAAGAGCACGCGATCGGCCACGGGCTCGGACGCCGGCGCCTCGAACCGGCCGACCAGCTGACGGCGGTAGCGCAGTCCGATGGCCACGACGGGGACGACGACGCCCACCACGGCGGCGGGTGCGACCAAGGCGGCGAACTGCACGGGGGCCGGTGATCCGAGCTCGTGCAGCGCGAGCAGGTTGGTGAGGTTCGAGACCGGCAACAGCATCGAGGCGCAGTTCGCGAGCCACACCGTCGTCAGCGCGAACGGCATCGGCGGCAGGCCGGCGTGCCGGGCCACGATCACGACCACCGGCGTGAGCAGCACCGCCGTCGTGTCGAGCGACAGGAACACCGTGCAGAGCACCGCGAGCGCCACGACCAGGAGCCACAGCACGAGCACCCGCCCTCCGGCCAGCCGGGCCGAGGCGGACGCCAGCCACGAGAAGAGTCCGGCCTCCGCCGCGAGCTCCGCGACGATCGTCAGGCCGACGACGAAGCCGAGCACGGGCGCGACCCGTTCGACGAGCGCGAGCAGTTCGTCACCGGTCAGGACGCCGGTGAACACGGCCACGAGGCCGAGCGACACGAACACGCCTCCGAGCAGGGCAGTGCGCACGGCATTCTCCTTCGACCGCAGGACGCACCGGCACGGGACGCCGGGCAGCTCAACCTACCCCCACCCGGACTCGTGCCACGTCACGCGGTACCGTGGTCGAAACGACCCCTGGGAGCCCCACCGTGCGCAAATTCCTCTTCAACGGCGCGATCATCAGCGCGATCTTCTCCGGCATCAGCCTCCTCAAGAGCCTGAGCGCCGGCCCTCGTGACTGGCGCCTCGCCCTCATGGCGATCAGCTGGGCGGCGTCGACCGCGATCGCCGTGGGCAACGTCATCGAGGCCGCGAACGACGACGACTGACGTCCGCCGAGACACCGAGGAGGCGCGTGCCGCTCTGGCGGGGCGCGCCTCCTCGTCCGTGTGGTCGCGTCAGCGACGCCCGTCGACGCCGGGCGTCGGCCCGGCCGGGTCGCCGTCGGGACGGCCGGTCGGCAGGCCACCGGGTCGTCCCGCGACGTGCGGGTCGTGTTCCGCCTCGGCGCCGAGCGAGGCCTGGTACTCGGCGACGTCGTGGATCGGGATGGCCGCCGTGAAGAGCGCCGTGCGTTCGGAGTCGGCGTTGTCGCCGCTGAACAGGGCGGAGGCCTCCGACGTCGACCGGTGTGCCCGTCCCTTCGGCGCCGGTTCGGCCTCGACCATCTGCACCCGCGTCCGCGGGATCGACTGCGGGCTCTTCGCGTGCAGCCAGGCGATCAGGTCCTCGCGGACGAGGCAGCGCAGGTCGAACAGGGTCGGTGCGTCCTTGGCCGTGACGAGCACCCTCACCCGCACGTAGCCGGCCTGGGCGTCGGTGACCTGGAGCACCTTGGTGCGTCCGTCCCAGAGGTCCGTCCCCGCGAGGATCACGTCGAGCTCCTTCCGCATGGCCCCCGGGTCGACCCGCCAGTCCAGGTCGAACTCGACCGCTCCGAGCAGCTCGCTGTTGCGCCGCGTCCAGTTCTCGAACGGCGTGGTCGTGAAGTAGGTCGACGGCAGCACGAGACGCCGGTCGTCCCAGACGTGGACGACGACGTACGACAGGGTGATCTCCTCGATCAGGCCCCACTGCCCCTCGACCACGACGACGTCGTCGATGCGGATGGCGTCGCTGAAGGCCAGTTGGATGCCCGCGAAGACGTTCGCCAGGGTCGACTGCGCCGCGAGGCCCGCGACGACCGAGACCAGCCCCGCACTCGCGAGGACGCTCGCACCGACCGCCTCGACCCCCGGGAACCCGAGCAGCACGGTGCCCGCGGCCAGGATCACGATCAGGGCCACGGTCAGCCGTCGGAGGATGAGCACCTGGGTGCGGACCCGACGCGCCACCCGGTTGTCGGGTGTGTCGACCCGGTAGCGCGACAGGCCGAGGTCCTCGAAGAAGATCGCGAGGGCACCCACGAACCAGGCGACGACGACGATGACGGCGCAGCGGAAGGCCTGTGACACCCACCCCTCCCCCGGGTAGTCGGCGGGGAGCAGGGCGTCGAACGACGTGGTCAGCGCGACGACGAGCAGCACGACGAGCAGCGTGGCGCGGAAGGGGCGGCGCATGCGCGTCACGAAGGCCTGCGCCCACTCCTTGCGCTTGGCGACCACGCCGACGACCAGGCCGACGACGGCCGAGATGACGAAGGTGAGGACGACGGCGGCGACGAGCGAGATGACGAGTTGTATCCAGGGCATCCCCCGAGCCTGTCGCATGACGCACGGCTCCGTCCCGGCTGGCCCCTGGGACGATGGAACGGTGAGACGATCCACAGCTTCCCGTCGCGAGTCCGCCCCGCCCTCTCCTCCCCGGCGTCACGCCTCCCGGCGACGACGCGTGCTCGAGGGCGTGGCCCTCGGACTGTTCGCCGTGGTCGTGCTCGCCGCCACGGGGTTCTTCGTCTGGGCCAAGACGCCGATGTCGGCGACGGCGTCCTCGCTCGCCTCGGTGTCCGCCGACGAACGGGTCGAGGTGACGAGCAGACCCGACACGGTCGTGATGCGACCGGCCGAGACGACCGCCACCGGCCAGGGTCTCGTCTTCGTCGCCGGCGCCCGGGTCGACCCGCAGGCCTACGAACAGACCTTCGCGGGGCTCGTCGCCACCGGCGTCACCGTCGTCGTCGAACGACCCACGCTCGGGTTCGGCATCCTCGACCCCCGCCCGCTCTCGACCTTCACCGACCTCGCCCCCGAGGTCGACGCGTGGGCGGTCGGCGGTCACTCGCTCGGCGGGGTGCGTGCCTGTCAGTACGCCGCCGACGACAGGTCGGTGGACGCCCTGGTGCTCCTCGGCTCGTACTGCGCGACGACCGACCTCTCGGACGACGACGAGCTCGCCGTCCTCAGCCTCGGTGGTTCCGAGGACGGCCTCAGCACCCCCGCGAAGATCGCGACCTACCGCGACATGCTGCCGGGCAGCGCGTCGGTGGTCGAGATCGACGGGTCGAACCACGCACAGTTCGGCAGCTACGGCGAGCAGTCCGGAGACGGTTCGGCCACGATCTCGGACGAGGAGGCGCGCGACCGCATCACGCGCCAGCTCACGTCGTTCTTCGCGGGCGTCGGCGTCTAGCCCCCGAGCGCCCGTTGCGCCCTACCGGTGGCGCCGCACGGACGGGCGGGCCCGGCGGCGGTTCAGATCGAACGCTTGCGCTGCCGCAGGGCCTCGAGGGCGAGCCCCTCGGAGGGGTACCGCCCGACGACCTCGCCCCAGCGGGGGTCGGCGCCGCGCAGCGCGACGAAGGCGCCCTGCTCGGCTCGGACGTGGCCGAGCACGCGGTCCGGGGTCGACACCTGGACGAGGTCGGACGAGACGGTGCGCGTGATGACGCGGGCCATTCTCCTCAGGACGTCGGTCGGTGCGGTGGTGCTCACGGGTGGTGCCTCTCGTGGTGCTCGTGCGGGTGGTGCGACGACGTCTCGGTGACGTCCGTCGACGACGCTACCCGCGCCTCCCGGGGTGTGACCTCGGGGTTCGCTGTGCGTCGGGTGTCGTCCGGCTGTGGTTTCACCCGGCTCCGTCACCCACCAGCCGGGCCCGCCCCGGCACCCCGCCGGGCGCCCGGTACGACGACGCCCCGGACGAGCGGGGCCCGGCCGGGGCGACGTCCTAGGCGGATCGGATCAGCTGGTGAGGCCGTCGACGTAGTCCTGGTTCTCGGAGATCCACTTCTCGACGACGGGGGCGTAGTCGTCGCCGTCGACCTCGTCACCGTTGAACATGGCGTTCTCGAGCGAGGACAGGGTCTCGGTGTCCATCTCGAAGCCCTGCAGCCACTCGGTCAGCTGCGGGAAGTCCGCCGTGAAGCTCTTGCCACCGAACGAGTGGATGCCCTCGGCGTCGCCCAGGGTGCCCTCGGGGTCGGCGAGGTCCTTGATGGGGAACGCGTCGTAGGCCCAGTGCGGGCTCCACAGCGTCACCGCGATGTTCTCGCCCGCGTCGGTCGCGCTCTTGAGCTCGGTCAGCATGGCGGCGGTCGACGAGGTCTGCAGCTGCAGGTCGCTCAGGCCGTAGGTGGGGATGGTCTCGTCCTGGACGGCGGCCGTGAGGCCCGCGCCCGGCTCGATGCCGACGATCTTGCCGCCGAACAGGTCCGCGTTGGCCGCCAGCTCGTCGAGCGAGTCGATCGGGGCGTCCTCGTTCACGGCGACCGCGAGCTTGGCGCCGTCGTTCCAGGCGCCGAGATCGGTCAGGTCGTCGCCGTACTGCTCGATGTACGAGGCGTGGGTGGTCGGCAGCCAGGTGTCGAGCACGACGTCGTAGTCGTCGGTGGTGAGCCCGCTGTAGACGGGGGCCACGTCGGCCGGCTCGAGGTTGACCGTGTAGCCCTCGTCCTCGAGGACGGTCTTCCACAGCCAGGAGGCCGCGATGCCCTCGTCCCAGCCGTTGAACACGGCGAGGTCGACGACGGCCTGGTCGCCGTTGTCGAGGGTCTCGCCCTCGGCCGACGAGCCGCTGCCGGGAGGCGAGCAGGCGGCCAGTCCGAGGACGGCGGTGGTGCCGAGGGCGATCGATGCGGCGATGGTGCGCTTCTTCATGTGTTCCTTTCGGGTGGTGCAGGAGGCGCGGGTCGGGTGGGTACGTGCTGCTCCCGTCCCGCAGGTGGTCGATGTCTAGGCCGAGGCCGTCGCGGGTTCGCGGCGGTCGGCCGGGGGCAGGGGCTGCTCGGCCTCGGCGCGGTCGGGAGCCGGGGTCGGCGGAACGGACCGGCGGTTCTGCGCCCGGGCCAGCCGTCGGCCGTGACGGTCGGACCCGAGGGCCGCCGTCATGCGGTCGAGGACGATCGCCAGGATGACCACCGAGATGCCGGCCTCGGCACCCAGCCCGACGTCGATGCGGTTGAGGCTCGCGACGATGTCGCCGCCCAGTCCCCCCGCGCCGACCATGCCGGCGATGACGACCATCGAGAGCGAGAGCATGATCACCTGGTTGACGCCGGCCATGATGCTGGGCTTCGCGAGGGGCAGCTGGATCTGACGCAGGATGCGCCACGGTGACGAGCCGAACGCCTGGCCGGCCTCGACCACCTCCTTGTCGACGCCGCGGATGCCGAGCTCGGTCAGGCGGACGCCGGGGGCCATGGCGAAGACGATGGTGGCGACGATGCCGGGCACGACGCCGACGCGGAACAGCAGCAGGGCGGGGATGAGGTAGACGAACGCGGGCGTCGTCTGCATGAAGTCCAGCACGGGCCGGATGATCTGCGACGCGACGCCCGACTTCGCCGCGAGCACGCCGAGCGGGATGCTCAGCGCGATGGCGAGCGTGCTGGCGACGAGCACGAGGGCGAGGCTCGACATCGCGTTGTCCCACTGGTTGACCGTTCCGATGAACAGCAGGCCGACGGCCGTGCCGACCGAGAACTTCCAGCCCTTCGCGACGAAGGCGAGGGCGGCGATCACGATCACGACCGCCCAGAAGGGAGGTGCGCCGAGGAAGTACGCGACCCACTCGTAGAAGAACGTGAAGACCAGGCGGACGACCTCGAAGAAGCCGCCCAGGTGGGTGGTGATCCAGTCGACGACGTCCGAGACCCAGGAGCCGAAGGGGATGCGGAGGTACTCGTTCATCGGGTGGCTCCTTCGAGGGTGGCGTCGAGCTCGACGTCCGAGATGCGGGTGACGGGCTCGAGCACGGGGATGGGCGAGGTGGTCGTGTCGACGTTGCCGAGCGCCGCGAGCAGGGTCACGCGCGGGATGACGCCGAGCAGGCGGTCGGCGTCGTCCACGACGGCGATCGGCAGCGGACTCTCGACCGCCAACTCGAAGAGGTCGACCAGCGCGGCCTCGGGCCCGACCTTCGAGAACTCCGCGTTGACGATGGCGGCGAGGTCGGTGTCGTTCGCCTTGACCTGGCGCATGACGTGCCGGTCGCGCACCCAGCCGAGGAGCTTGCGGTCACGGCCGGTGACGAACAGGGCGGCGGTCTGGAGGTCGCGCAGGGAACGCAGGGCGCCCCGGGGGCCGACCGTGAGCGGGACGACCGCCCGGGCGGGCTCCATGACGCTGGCCGCCGTGAGGACCCGCGCCCGGTCGACGTCCTGCACGAACTGGGCGACGTAGTCGTTGGCGGGGTCGGTGAGGATGTCCTCGGGCGTGCCGATCTGCACGATGCGGCCGTCGCGCATCACGGCGATGCGGTCCCCGAGGAACATCGCCTCGTTCAGGTCGTGGGTGATGAAGACGATCGTCTTGCCGAGCTTCGCCTGCAGCTCGACGAGCTGCTCCTGCATCTCGCGGCGGATCAGCGGGTCGAGGGCCGAGAACGCCTCGTCCATCAGCAGGATGTCGGTCTCGGCGGCGAGGGCGCGGGCGAGGCCGACGCGCTGCTGCATGCCGCCCGAGAGCTGGCTCGGCAGCTCGTCCTCCCAACCCGCGAGGCCGACGATCTCGGTGACCTCCCGAGCCTTGGCCAGACGAGCCGCCTTCGCGACCCCCTGCACCTCGAGGCCGTAGGCGACGTTGTCGATGACGGTGCGGTGCGGCAGCAGCGCGAAGTGCTGGAACACCATCGACACGTTCTGCCGACGAACCTCGCGGAGCCGCTTGGCCGGGACGTCCGAGATCGCGGAGCCCGCGACCTCGACCGAGCCGGACGTGGGCTCGAGCAGGCCGTTCAGCATGCGGATGAGGGTCGACTTGCCCGAGCCGGAGAGCCCCATCACGACGAAGATCTCGCCGGGCCGGACGTCGAACGAGGCGTCGATGACGGCAGCGGTGCCGAGGCCGGCGGCCTCGGAGCGGGAGGCGCCGGCCTCGAGTCGGGCGACGGCGTCCTTGGGTCGGCGGCCGAACACCTTGTACAGGTTCCGGGCACGCACGGCAGGCGTAGTGGTCACAGGTGTCTCCAGGCGCGCCGAGGGGGCACCGGCCGCTCGGGCCGGTTCGCCGTCGGCGGCGATCGGGTCGGGCGAACGGGTCGACGACGCGTGCGGACCGTGTCGGCTCAAGCCCACCGTGGAACCACGGGGCGAACCTGTCCTCCGCCGGGTCGGTCATGGGACCGGACCCTCGCGCCACCAGACCGTACGACGACCGGAACCCGAACTGATCGGACCATCGGTCGGCGCGTCCTGATGATGACGGGCCCGGTCTCCCGGGCCTCCACGACCGTAGCCGACATCCGTCGTCCATCCGAATTGCGAACCGGCCCGACGTCGCCGCGGGTGTACCCCGCGCACCCTGCGTCCCGGCGTGTCGCCCATGCCTACGGGCCTGGTGATCGTCACCCATTCGTTACCCGCATGTGAATCGGCACCGAGCCTCCTGGGGGTTCGCCCGTCTCGCGGCGGTGATGCGGGCGAAAGCGATAGGGGCTACGGTCGACCGATGACGAGTCCCACGAACGGGGGCGGCGACGCCTCCACCGAGACGCACCTCCCGCAAGACTTCTCGCACGAGCAAGAGGGTTTCCAGCACGGGCTCAAGCCGCGTCAGCTGCAGATGATCGCCATCGGCGGGGCGATCGGCACGGGGCTCTTCCTCGGCGCCGGCGGTCGACTGGCCTCGGCCGGTCCGGCTCTCGCGATCGTGTTCGCGATCTGTGGCGTCTTCGCGTTCTTCATCCTGCGTGCCCTCGGCGAGCTGGTGCTGCACCGCCCCTCCTCGGGGTCGTTCGTCTCGTACGCCCGCGAGTTCTTCGGCGAGAAGTTCGCCTACGCGGCCGGGTGGATGTACTTCCTGAACTGGGCGATGACGGCCATCGTCGACGTCACCGCGGTCGCCCTGTACCTGCACTACTGGTCCGCGTTCACCGCAGCACCCGACTGGCTGCTGGCCCTGGTGGCCCTCGCCGTGGTGCTCTCGGTCAACCTGCTGGCCGTGAAGGTCTTCGGCGAGATGGAGTTCTGGTTCGCGATCATCAAGGTCGCCGCTCTCGTGGTGTTCCTCGTGGTCGGCGTCGTGTGGCTCGCGGCGGCGTTCCCCGTGACGCACGACGGTGCCGCGGTCGACACCGGCTGGGGCCTCGTGGCGTCGTCGGGCATCCTGCCGAACGGCCTGCTGCCGGCCGTCATCGTGGTGCAGGGCGTCGTCTTCGCCTATGCCGCGATCGAGCTGGTGGGCACGGCGTCGGGCGAGACCCAGAACCCCGAGAAGGTCGTGCCGCGCGCGATCAACACGGTCATCATCCGCATCGCGGTGTTCTACGTCGGGTCGCTGGTGCTGCTCTCGCTGCTGTTGCCCTACACGGCGTACAAGGCGGGCGAGAGCCCGTTCGTCACGTTCTTCGGCAGCATCGGCAGCCCCGAGGTGGGCGACGTCGCGGGGTCGATCATGAACTTCGTGGTCGTGACGGCCGCGCTGTCGAGCCTAAACGCCGGGCTGTACTCGACCGGCCGCGTGTTGCACTCGATGGGCATGAACGGCTCGGCCCCGAAGTTCACGACGAAGATGTCGAAGGGCGGGGTGCCGTTCGGCGGCATCCTGTTGACCGCGAGCATCACCCTGCTGGGCGTCGTGCTGAACGCCATCGTGGGGGCGAACACGGCGTTCGAGATCGTGTTGAACATCGCGTCTCTGGGCATCCTGACGGCGTGGGGCACGATCATCCTCTGCCAGATGCGACTGCGTCAGTGGGCGAAGCAGGGCAAGGCCAAGGAGCCCTCGTTCCGGCTGCCGGGGGCGCCGGTCACGAGCTACCTGACGCTGGCCTTCCTGGCCGCGGTCGTCGTCCTGATGGCGATCGACTGGCCGATCGGGTCGTTCACGGTCATGTCGCTCGTCGTGATCATCCCTCTGTTGATGCTCGGGTGGCACCTGCAGCGCGACCGCATCCTGGCTGCCGCCCGCCTCCGTGAGGGCATGACGGGCCCGTACCCCGTGACCGGCCGCGACGCCGCCTCGCAGGTCCCCCGCGACGGCCAGTAACCCCGCCACCCCCTGAGCGCAGGAGGCGCGGGCCGCCCGCCCCCGCCTCCTGCCGTCACCCCCCGCTGACGCCCCACCCGACGTCACTCCCCCATGACGAGCGAAGCGACGTCACCCTCCGTGACAAGCGAAGCGACGTCACCCTCCGTGACAAGCGAAGCGACGTCACCCTCCGTGACGAGCGAAGCGACGTCACCCCCGAGCAACGCCGACCTGACCAGCCCGGCTTGCTCCCCGTCCGTGACGAGCGAAGCGATGTCATCCCCCCGTGACGAGCGAAGCGACGTCACCCCCGAGCCACGGCGACCTGGCGGGCCCGGCTGGTTCCCCGTGCGAGGTGGGCCGCGGTCCGCGGAGCGGACCAGACCCATACGACGAAAGAATCCCCCGCTTCTGCGACTGCAGAACACGGGGGACCCAATTCTTTCGTGCACCCCCTCGGACTTGAACCGAGAACCCACTGATTAAGAGTCAGTTGCTCTGCCAATTGAGCTAGAGGTGCGTGCTGCGATCTCTCGCAACGACGGTCAACACTAGCATGAGATCCGACCCACTCAGAACCACCGGCGCCGTCCGCGGCGCCCGCAGATCGGAGCACCATGTCCACGAAGCTCGAGAAGGGCGCTGCCGCGCCGACGTTCACCCTCGACGACGAGAACGGTTCGCCCGTCTCGCTGGCGGATTACTCGGGGCAGAAGGTCATCGTGTACTTCTACCCGGCGGCGTCGACGCCGGGCTGCACGACGGAGGCGTGTGACTTCCGCGACAACATCAGCTCGCTGAAGTCGTCGGGCTACCAGGTGCTGGGCGTCTCGAAGGACGAGCCCGCCGCCCTGCAGGAGTTCAAGGACGAGCAGGGGCTGAACTTCCCGCTGCTCAGCGACCCCGAGCTGACGGTGCACCAGGCGTACGGCGCCTACGGCGAGAAGAACAACTACGGGCGCATCGTGACGGGCACGATCCGTTCGACGTTCGTGGTCGACGAGCAGGGCGCCGTCGAGCTGCCGCTCTACAACGTGAAGGCGACGGGGCACGTGGCGTCGCTCCGCAAGAAGCTCGGCCTCGACTGACCCCTTCGGCGACGAGGAGCGCAGGAGGCGCGGCGCCTCGCGACGGCGGCGGGCGGGTCGGTCAGTAGACGTGGGGGTCCGAGTCGCGGGCCGAGGTGGCCGCGACGACCGACGGCACGAGCAGCAGGACCACGACGGCGACGGCCGGCACGAGGAGCGCGAGGCCGATGGTCGGGTTGGCGAAGACGCCCTGCAGGCTGCCGATGCCCACCGCGAACTGCAGCACCTGCCACACGATCGCCGCTCCCCTGATCCAGGCCCGGCCGCGTAGGGCGCCGACCACGATGGACCCGAGCCAGGCGGTCGCCAGCAGGGTGAGGACGAAGATCGCGACGGCCGACGGGTACGAGTCGGGACGGGCGACGAGCAGCTCGACGAGCAGGAACGCCGCCGTCGCGGCGACCAGCAGGAACTCGGCGGAGAGCAGGACGATCACGACCCAGAGCAGTGCGGGTCGACGGGCCTCGGCAGACCGACCGGTCTCGTCTCGGGGGCCGTCAGGGCCTGCTGTGGTCACGTGTGAGCCTCCGAAAAATCCTTGATTTGGCCGTACCAGTATGCGACCATATTCGAGGTCGAAGTGACGCGCACATTGCGGTGCGCGCCTCCCGAATTCTTCTCTTTCCCCATCCCGAACCAGGCGCCTCGACGTGCCTGGTTCTGCACTTTTAAGGAGTACCCATCGATGGATTGGCGCGACAAAGCCGCTTGCCTGCAGGCTGACCCGGAGCTCTTCTTCCCCGTCGGCAACACGGGTCCCGCCGTCGACCAGATCGACAAGGCCAAGGCCGTGTGCGGCCGCTGCACCGTGACCGAGACCTGCCTGCAGTACGCGCTCGAGACCTCGCAGGACTCCGGCGTCTGGGGCGGCCTGAGCGAAGACGAGCGTCGCGCGCTCAAGCGTCGCGCGGCCCGCGCCCGCCGCGCCAGCTGATCGACCGTCGACCGCCCGCTGCGGTCGACCTCCGGCCCTCGGGGCCGATGACGAAGCCCGGCACCTGATCGCAGGTGCCGGGCTTCGTCGCGTCCGGGGCGGGGTCGTCGCCGGCCTCCGCTGTGGCTCAGGGCTGGGTGAGCCAGCGGAACGGGATCTCGATGGTGACCTCGGTGCCGTTGCCGACGAGGGTGTGCCAGTCGATGGTGCCACCGAGTTCGCCCTGGATCAGCGTGCGGACGATCTGGGTGCCGAGCCCCGAGCCGACCTTTCCCTCGGGCAGCCCGACCCCGTTGTCGCGCACCTTGACCGTCAACTCTTCCGCCCGACGGTCGGCGACGATCTCGACCTCGCCGTCGCGACCGTCGAGGCCGTGCTCGACGGCGTTCGTCACGAGTTCGGTCAGGGCGAGGGCCAGGGGCGTCGCGTACTCGCTCGGCAGGGCACCGAAACTGCCCGTCATGGTGGGGCGGACCGTCGTGTTGTGACTCGACGCGACCTCGGCGATCAGCATGAGGACCCGGTCGAAGACGGTGTCGAAGTCGACGTTCTGGCTGAGCCCCTCGGACAGCGTGTCGTGCACGACGGCGATCGACTGCACTCGGCGCATGGCCTGGGTCAGTGCCTCGCGGGCGACGTCGGTGTGGGTGCGACGTGCCTGGATGCGCAGCAGCGAGGCGACCGTCTGCAGGTTGTTCTTGACCCGGTGGTGGATCTCGCGGATCGTGGCGTCCTTGGTGATCAGCTCGCGCTCTTGGTGACGCAGCTCGGTCACGTCGCGACAGAGGACGATCGCCCCGACGCGCTCACCACGGTCACGCAGCGGGATCGCGCGCAGCGATACCGTGACCCCGCGCGCCTCGATGTCGGTGCGCCAGGGCGCCCGGCCCGTGACGACCAACGGCAGGGACTCGTCGATCACGAGCTTGCCCGCGAGCAGGCCGGTGGTGACCTCGGCCAGCGACTCGCCTTCGAGCTCGCCGGCGAACCCCATGCGGTTGAAGGCCGACAGGCCGTTGGGGCTGGCGAACGTGACCATGCCGTCGACGTCGAGGCGCAGCAGCCCGTCGGAGGCGCGGGGTGCGCCCCGTCGCGGACCCGTCGGCGCCCCCAGGTCGGGGAAGTCGCCGGCGGCGATCATGGCGAAGAGGTCGTTGGAGCACTGGTTGAAGGTCAGTTCTTGACGGCTCGGCGTGCGCGCCTCGCTGAGGTTCGTGTGCCTCGTGATGATGGCGATCGGTGCGTCGGTCACGTCGGGCCGACTGGCCCCCAGGCGGCGGAGCACGGGCACGGCCCGGACGCGCGTGGGCGTCTCTTCGTACCAGTCGGGTGCGGCCGAGTCGACGATGCGGGTCGTCGTGAACGCCTGCTCGATCTGCTCGCGCCACTCGGGCCGCACCTCTTGTCCGACGAAGTCGCGGTAGAAGAGCGTGGCCGAACTCGAGGGCCGGGCGTGGGCGACGGCGACGAAGCTGTCGGTCTGCGTGGGGACCCAGAGGACGATGTCCGCGAAGGCGAGGTCGGCGAGCAGCTGCCAGTCCCCCACCAGCAGGTGCAACCACTCGACGTCCACCTCGCTCGAGAGGCCCTGGGCGAGAACGAGATCACTGAGCGTCGACACCCGCCCAGTCTAGGTCGACGGTCCGTCCGGCGACGTCGGCCACTCCCCGGCGGGAGGACCCGACCACCGCTTCTCCACAGACCGTCGAGTCGGTCTGGTTTTGCAATCTCACATGTCATATCTTCTAGTCATGCCCGGACGCACGTGAACAGGAAGACTGCCCATGCCCTCGAACCACCACGCCCTCGCCCTCGTCGAGCACCAGGGGCCCACCGCACCACCTCGGCCGCACCTGAGGCCCGTCCCGCCGCTCGCGGACCCGGGCCCCACCGCCCCCGTGCCCGGGGGTGGGCCGTTGGAGGGTCGACCATCCGGCCCCCGACCCCTCGTCCGGACCGTTCCGCAGGCCGGCACCTCGTCCGGGTCCCCCTTCCCGGACGATCCGGACCTGCTCGTCGAGAACCTGGTCCGCTGCGTCGTCGAGATCCTGGCCGGGGCACGAGAACTCGACCAGGTTTCGCGGTGGGTCACCGAGGACGTCTACCGCACCCTGCACAAGCGGGTCGTCCTGGCCGCCCGGGCCCGGTCCGCACACGGCATGCGTGCTCGGCGACCGGTGTTCACGATCGGCGGCATCCGGTCGAGTTCGCCCGCCGACGGGGTGATCGAATCCGTCGTCGTCGTGCACGGCCGCGCTCGGAGCCGAGCGGTCGCCGTCCGACTCGAGACCTACGACAGCCGGTGGAGAGCAGCGGCCGTGCACGTGCTCTGACGGTCGGCCCGGTCACCGCCGACGGACGACGCGCCCCCGAGCCTGGCTCGGGGGCGCGTCGATCGTCGTTCGGACGACGGGATCAGCGGGTCTTCTTACCAGCCGCCCGACGCTCGGCCCGGTTCACCGGAGCCTCGCCGTCGCCGGTCTTCTGGCCGAAGGCGCCGACCTTGCCGTCGTCGGCCTGCCGTGCCGCCGGGCCACCGGAGGCGCGAGCCGCCGCGATCTCGGGCGAATCGGAACGCTCGGCTTCGTCCTGAGCCTTCTGGGCCTTCGCGGTCGCACCCTTCTCGAGCTGACCGCGCTGGTTGCGTACCTCGACCTCGCCGTCGATGTTGGGAGCCGAGTAGGCCAGCTGGGCCTGCGGTTGCTTCTCGGCCTCGAGCCCCTTGGCCGCGATGACCGGTGCCTCGGTGGCGCCGACCTGGCCCTGCACCTCGACCTCGAGGTTGAACAGGAAGCCCACGGTCTCTTCGCGGATCTGGCCCATCATGCTCTGGAACAGGGCGTAGCCCTCGCGCTGGTACTCGACGAGCGGATCTCTCTGGGCCATCGCGCGGAGACCGATGCCGTCCTTCAGGTAGTCCATCTCGTAGAGGTGGTCGCGCCAGCGACGGTCGATGACCGACAGCACGACCCGACGCTCGAGTTCGCGCATGGCGGGCTCGCCGAGGGTCTCGGTGCGCGCCTCGTAGGCGACCTTGGCGTCGGAGAGGATCTCCTGCCCGAGGAACGCCCGGGTCGCCTTGCCCTTCGAGCCGGCCTCGGTGATGACCTCGTCGATGGTGATCGAGATCGGGTACAGGGTGCCGAGTTCGGTCCAGAGGGCGTCGAGGTCCCAGTCGTCGGGGCTGCCGTCACCCGTGTGCTGGTCGATGACCTCGTTGACGACGTCCTCGAGGAACTTCTGGCTGCGGTCCTTCAGGTCGTCGCCCTCGAGGATGTGGCGACGGTCCCCGTAGATGGCCTCGCGCTGACGGTTGAGGACGTCGTCGTACTTGAGGACGTTCTTGCGGATCTCGGCGTTGCGCGACTCGACCTGCGACTGGGCCGAGCGGATGGCCCGCCCCACGATCTTGTTCTCGATGGCGAGGTCGTCGGGCACGTTGCCGCGACCCATCAACGACTCGGCGGCGCCCGAGTTGAACAGGCGCATCAGGTCGTCGGTCAGCGACAGGTAGAAACGGCTCTCACCGGGGTCGCCCTGACGACCCGACCGACCGCGCAGCTGGTTGTCGATGCGACGCGACTCGTGGCGCTCGGTGCCGAGGACGTACAACCCGCCGGCGTCGATGACCTTGTCGGCCTCTTCTTGCACGGCGGCCTTCTGGGCGGCGAACACGTCGTCCCACGCGGCCTCGTACTCGTCGGGGGTGTCCACCGGGCTGAGACCCTTGGCGTTCATCTCGGCGACGGCAAGGAACTCGGCGTTGCCGCCGAGCATGATGTCCGTCCCGCGACCGGCCATGTTGGTGGCGACGGTCACGGCGCCGGCGCGACCGGCCTGGGCCACGATGGCGGCCTCTCGAGCGTGGTTCTTGGCGTTGAGCACCTCGTGCTTGACGCCCTTCTTGGCGAGCAGTCGCGAGAGGTACTCGCTCTTCTCGACGCTGGTCGTGCCGACCAGCACGGGCTGGCCCTTCTCGTGCCGCTCGACGATGTCTTCGACGACCTGGTCGAACTTGCTCGTCTCGTTCTTGTAGACGAGGTCGGTCTGGTCGATGCGCTGCATCGGACGGTTCGTCGGGATGGGCACGACGCCGAGCTTGTAGGTGCTCATGAACTCGGCGGCCTCGGTCTCGGCCGTACCGGTCATGCCGGAGAGCTTCTTGTAGAGGCGGAAGTAGTTCTGGAGGGTGACCGTCGCGAGGGTCTGGTTCTCGGCCTTGACCGTCACGCCCTCTTTCGCCTCGATGGCCTGGTGGATGCCCTCGTTGTAGCGACGACCGCTGAGGATGCGACCCGTGTGCTCGTCGACGATCAGGACCTCGCCGTTGATGACGACGTAGTCCTTGTCGCGCTTGAACAGCGCGTCGGCCTTGATGGCGTTGTTGAGGAACGAGATGAGCGGGGTGTTCGCCGACTCGTACAGGTTGTCGATGCCGAGGTAGTCCTCGACCTTCTCGATGCCGGGTTCGAGGACCCCGACGGTGCGCTTCTTCTCGTCGACCTCGTAGTCGGTGCCCGCGACGAGGCGCCGGGCGACCGTGGCGAACTCGGTGAACCACCGGTTGGCCTCGCCCGACGACGGGCCCGAGATGATCAGCGGCGTGCGGGCCTCGTCGATCAGGATCGAGTCGACCTCGTCGACGATCGCGAAGAAGTGGCCACGCTGCACCATGTCCTGCGCCTGCCAGGCCATGTTGTCGCGGAGGTAGTCGAAGCCGAACTCGTTGTTGGTGCCGTACGTGATGTCGGCGGCGTACATCTCGCGACGCTCGGCCGGGGTCTGGCCCGACAGGATGCACCCGGTCGTCATGCCGAGCGCCCGGAAGACGCGCCCCATGAGCTCGGACTGGTAGCTGGCGAGGAAGTCGTTGACCGTGATGACGTGCACGCCGCGCGACGCGATGGCGTTCAGGTACGCCGCCGTGGTGGCGACGAGCGTCTTGCCCTCGCCGGTCTTCATCTCGGCGATGTTGCCGAGGTGCAGGGCCGCGCCACCCATCAGCTGCACGTCGAAGTGCCGGAGGCCCAGGGTGCGCTTGGACGCCTCGCGGACGGCGGCGAAGGCCTCGGGCAGGAGGTCGTCGAGCGATTCACCCGACGCGTACCGCTCGCGCAGCTCGACGGTCTCGTTGCGCAGCTCGTCGTCGGTGAGGGTCGTGAAGTCGTCCTCGAGCTCGTTGACCGCCTTGGCGTAGGCCTTCAGCTTGCGCAGCGTGCGGCCCTCGCCGACGCGGAGGACCTTCTCGAGGACGTTGGCCACTGGTGTGCTCCCATGTGTTCGGTCGAACCCGCGGAACGCTCCGCGGTCTCGCTGAGGTGATCCGCATCGGAGCACCGAGGTGTCGAAGGTCCGTCCTGGACCGGCCCACGATCGTAGCAAGCGTAGTGGCCGACCCCCTGAGAGGCGACAGGGACGTGCCCGCGCCTCCCGGGGTGTCGGCCACCCGGCGAGTCAGGAGGTCAGCTCGCCAGACCCGCCCGCAGGGCCGTCGCCGTCTCTTGCAGGTCGGGCGAGTCCTGGTCGAGCCCGATCACGCCGTAGTCCCAGCCCTTGCGGCGGTACACGACGCTCGGACGCTCGGTCTCGGCGTCGATGAAGAGGTAGAAGTCGTGGCCGACGAGCTCCATGTAGTAGAGCGCGTCGTCGACCGACATGGGCGTCGACGCGAAGACCTTCTCGCGGATGACCACGGGGCAGTACTCCTCTTCGAGTTCGTCGGCGGGGGCCTCGTCGCCCACCACCGTCACGGCCCCGGTGCGGACCTGGTCGAGCGTCTCCGCCGCGGCGGGGGTGACGCCCACGCCGCTGAAGTCGGCCGTGGCCGCCTCGCGCAGCGACGTCGGTCGGTGTTGCCCGCGATGGATCTTCTGCCGGTCCTTCGCCCGGCGCACCCGTTCGAGGAGCCGACCGATCGCGAGGTCGAACGCCGCGTACTTGTCGGCGGCCGTGGACTCGGCCCGCACCAGGGGGCCGGGGCCGATCAGGGTGATCTCGACCCGGTCGTCGCCCGCCTGCCCGCCGGACTTCTCGTGGTGCCGCGACACCTTGACCTCGAGGGCGAGGGCCTTCGTGGCCAGCGCGGCGACCTTGTCTGCCCTCTCGGTGGCGTACTCGCGGAAACGATCGGTGATGCCGACGTTTCGACCCGTGACGGAAATTTCCATGACGACCTCCTGTGGCTATCGACGTGCCGCCTGTCAGCCAGGCGGATGTCCTTTCACGCCTTTCGCCCCACCGTAGCCACCCGGACACCCCCGTGTCACGCACCGTTCACCGTTCGCTCAGGGGCGACCGGCACCCGAGCCCGACGGGGTGGCGGCCACGCAGGCCGCACCGACCACGATCGCGCCCCGGGCGACCAGCGCACGACGCGCCTCCTGGAGGGTGCCCCCGGTCGTCACGACGTCGTCGACGAGGACCACCCGCGACCCCGTGAGATCGCGGGTGGCGCGGAGGCTGCCCTCGCGGTCCCTCAGACGCTGCTGTCGGTCGCGGCCCTTCTGTCCGCCGCCGGCCCGCGCCGTCGGCACGAGGACGCGCGAGCCCACCACGAGACCGAGCCGGCGCAGCACCAGGTCGACCGGGTCGTAGCCCCGCCGACGCCGCCCCCGTCGGGACGCCGGCACCGGGACGACCAGCAGCGACCGATCCCCCGGGCGTGCGTCCCCGCCGGGTGCCCCCTCGGCCGTCACCTGACCAACCCAGGACCGGAGGGCGGCACCGAGAGCCGGGGCGAGCACCTCGGCCAGGCGCACGCGTCCGCCGTTCTTGAAGGCCAACACGACGCCCCGCGCCTCGAAGGCGTAGACGAGTCCGGCGAAGACGGTCAGCCCGTCGGGGAGGTCGATCCGGACGACCTCGGGGACGAGCCGGCCCCGGCAGTCGCGGCACAAGCCGACGTCCGGGGCGTGGCAGCCCGCGCACGAGACGGGCGACACGACGGACAGCGCCTCGCGGACGGCCCGCACCAGGGCGTCCCGCGCGTCGACGGCGGGACGGGAACGAGGACGAGGACGAGGCGACCGGGGCACACCGACAGCGTGGACTCCCCCGGGTGCGCACGCCGCGCCTCCGTCGTCGGAGGAGGACGACCGACCCCCCACCTGCCCTGGGGAGGAGGCGACCCCCGGCGCGTCAGCGCTGGGTCGCCACCAGGTCGGCCGTCAACCCCGTGGCCTGCCAGCTGCTGCCTCGGGGTTCGAGCACGTCGCCGTCGGCACCCAGCAGCAGCAGTCGGTCGAAGCCGTTGCCCCCGACGATCGCGACCGCCTCGCCCGACGGACGGCCGGCGCTCGAGGAGTCCCCGCCGACCTCGGACATCGTCACCCGTGACGACTCCCCGACGGTGGTCAGGACGGCGACGGTCAGTTGGTCCGCCCAGGTCGCGTCGACGGGGGCGCCGTCCGGAGCCGAAAGTTCGAGGGTCGGGCCCAGCCGGAGCGGGACCCCGTCGGCGTCCCGCACGACGGCGGCCACGAGGAGGCGCGACTCGCCCTGGTCGTCGAGCAGCAGCAACGCGCGGGTGCCGTCGCGCGAGATGCGGAAGGTGGTGACGCTCGGCCCCGCGGGGAGCGACGTCACCACGGGGTGGGGCGTGCCGTCGAGGGCGTACGCCGTGAGGCTCGTCGGGTCGTCGGCGACGAGCGACCAGACGAATCCCGCATCGTCGAGCGAGGGGGCGACCAGCCCGGTCCGGGCGTCGACCAACCGGGCTCCTCCCTGAGAGGTGACCGCGTACGCGCCCGACGAGGTGCCGACGGCGGCGGTGGTCTGGTCTGCGGACAGCTCGACCGACCGGGGGCGGAGGGCCTCCACCGCGTCCGAGAGGCCCGGGAGCTGGCTCGTGGCGCTCGTGGTGGCGAATCCCAGCACGCCGTCGGCCAGCACGAGGGGCCGGGCGTCGACCGCGGGGTCGCGCACCGGCACGGGCTGCTGCATGGCCGGCACGGTCAGAGGAGCGCCCTCGACGCTGAGCTCGACGGCGGTCACGGTCGCGAGGGTCGAGAAGCTCGCCAGCAGCTGCGCCTGCATCCGGGCCCGGGCGGCGGGGGTCGCCTCGAGGGCGTCGGCGGTGAGGTCGACGCGGGCCGTCCCGTCGTCGACCGTGATGGCCGTCAACGACAGCTGGGTGCCCTCGGGGAAGGCCGAGACGACGGCACCCTGCAGCCAGTCCGACGGTCCGTCGAGCAGGGCCGTCGCGAGGCGCGTGCTCGTCGACGACCGTGCGAGGAACCACCGCTCGTCGGGCACGAGATAGGTGAAGGTGGGGTCGTAGAAGTAGGCGGCGTGCGACCGGAAGACCGAGTCGAACGTGGCCGGCGAGAGGACGATGCCGTCGGGGGCGTCGCTGATGCGCCACTCGCCTCCCTCGCGGACGAAGGAGAACGCCAGGGACGTCGTCGTGGAGGACGTGGCCGGCGTGTAGTGCCCCGCCGAGTCGACCGTCGCCGAGCCCACGAACGCGTAGTCGAGCGTCGACCCGCCGACCCGCGAGGTCGACCCGACCCCGGGCCTGATGGTGACGCTGGCCCGCGGCTCCCACTCGTCGGCGAAGCCGGTGCTGAGGAACTGCCGGGCCACCCCGTAGTTGTCCTGGGACCCGGTGCCCGCCGAGAGGAAATCGCGCAGCAGTCTCTCTTGCGAACTGCCGGCGACCGGCCCGTTGGGCCGGAACACGAAGTCGCTGACCACGTCGTCGCTGACGGTGTCGCCCTGCTGCACCTGACCGGCGTCCGGGATGCCGACGCACCCGGTCAGGGTGATCGCGGCGCCCACGAGGACCGCCAGCACCACGGACCGGCGGCCCCGCCGGGCGTTCCGTCGTGGGTCAGTCATCGTCGGCACCCCCCGCGGACCGCGACGGGATCGGCACGCCCGGCGTCTCTGCCACCGGGACCGAACCCGACCACGGTTCGCCCGTCACCGGCACGGTCGTCTCGCCCCGACGGTCCGGCGGCACGACCGGCAGGGGCGCCCCCTCGATGCGACCGCCCGCCACGCGGGGCAGGGTGACGACGAACCGGCTGCCCGAGCCCGGCTCGGACCAGACCTCGAGCCGGCCGCCGTGCAGGGCCGCGTCCTCGAGGCTGATCGCCAGGCCCAACCCGGTGCCCCCGATGGTGCGCTTGCGAGAGGGATCGGCCCGCCAGAACCGGTCGAACACGCGCGAGGCATCGGCCGGGCTCATGCCCACACCGTGGTCGCGGACGGCCACCGCGACGGCCGTGGCGTCGCTGTCGACCTCGACCTCGATCGGCCGCCCCTCGCCGTGTTCGATGGCGTTGCCCAGCAGGTTGCGCAGGATGCGGCGCAGCCGCCGCGGGTCGATCTCGGCCTCGAAGTACCCGCCCCGGGCGACGACCGAGACGACGCTGCCGGACCCGTCGGCGAGCGGCCCGAACTCGTCGACACCGTCCTCGACGAGACGGACGACCGTGACGGGCTCGGTCTCGAGCTCGACGGCACCGGCGTCGAACCGCGAGATCTCGAGCAGATCGGCGAGGAGCAGCTCGAACCGGTCGACCTGGGTGTGCAGCAGCTCGGCCGTCCGGGCGGCCGAGGGCGTGAACGACGTGCGCTGGTCGTAGAGGACGTCGCCGGCCAGCCGGATCGTGGTCAGCGGCGTGCGCAACTCGTGCGAGACGTCGCTCACGAAGCGTTGCTGGACGCGCGACAGCTCGGCCAGCTGCGAGATCTGGCGCTGCATGGCGTCGGCCATCCCGTTGAAGGAGCGCCCGAGCGTGGCCACGACGTCCTGCCCCTTCTCGGGGATGCGTTCTTCCAGGTGGCCGGCCGCGATCTTCTGGCTGGTCTCGGCCGCCGTGCGGATCGGCCCCACGACCAGGCGGACGACGAGGTAGGTGATCGCCGCGATCAACAGCACGAGTGCCAACGAGCCGATGCCGAGGGTCCGTTGCATGAGGTCGAGCGTGGCCTGCGCGTCGCTGAGGTCGTAGACGAGGTAGAGCTCGTACTGGCCCGCGGTGGGCACCTGCAGGGTCGAGCCGACCGCGATGCCCGGCGAGCCCCCGCCTTGCGAGGTCGGAGGGAGCGACACCGACTGCATCGAGAGACGCTCGTCGTCCGCCGCCACCGCCTCGCGGAGGGCCGGCGAGATCACGGAGTCGGGGAAGTCGGGGCTGGCGATGTTCTGGATGGTCTGCGGGCTGTTCTGCCCCGGCGTCCGGAGGATCGCGATGCTCGTCCCGCCCGGGCTCGAGGTCGAACCCAGGATGGCGGTCTGGGCCTCGTTCTGCAGCGCGTCGAGCTCGACCTGGTTGGCGTCCTCGGTGGCGGTGGCCGAGTCGAAGATGTTCTGCGCGAGGAGCGTCGCCCGGACGCTCTCGGCCTCGACCTGCTCCCGGCGCTGGTCGTAGAGGCTCGTGCCGATCGTCACCGAGATGAGCGTGCCGATCACGGTCACGGCGACGGTCGACAGCACCACCGTGAGCGCGACGGTGCGGAACGACAACGACGACCGCCAGAAGCCGACCACCCGGGTCGGCCACGTGCGCCACGCCGGTGCCCGCCACGACCACGGTCCGCCCGAGCGGACGGGCCCGCCCTGGTCGGGCCCCGCGACCGTCGACACGAGCGCCACCCGACCGGGCTACGAACCCGCGCCGGCGCGGTACCCGACGCCGCGCACGGTCGTGACGATGCGGGGCGCGTCCGGATCGTGCTCCACCTTGGCGCGAAGCCGCTGCACGTGCACGTTCACCAGACGGGTGTCGGCTTTGTAGTGGTAACCCCAGACCTGTTCGAGCAGCATCTCGCGCGTGAAGACCTGCTGCGGCTTCGAGGCGAGCGCGAGCAGCAGCTCGAACTCGAGCGGGGTCAGGGCGATCGGGGTGTCACCGCGCCGCACCTCGTGCGCGGCGACGTCCAGGCGGAGGTCACCCACCGTGAGCACGTCGTTCGTGGGCTCGGTGGCCGGGCGGAGCCGGGTGCGGATGCGCGCGACGAGTTCTTTCGGGTTGAACGGCTTGACCACGTAGTCGTCGGCCCCGCTCTCGAGACCGCGGACCACGTCGGCCGTGTCGCCCTTCGCCGTCAGCATGATGATCGGCACGCCGCTCTCGGCCCGGATGAGGCGACAGACCTCGATGCCGTCGAGGCCGGGCAGCATCAGGTCGAGCAGGACGAGGTCGGGTGAGGCCTCGTGGAACGCCTCGAGGGCGGCCGCGCCGTCGCCGCAGAAGTGGGGGTCGAACTCGTCGGCGCGAAGGACGATGCCGATCATCTCGGCGAGCGCCGGGTCGTCGTCGACCACGAGGATGCGCGGGTTCATGTTCTCCGTCTGGGCTGGGCCGCTCGGGAGGCGGCACGTCAGGACAGATTAGTGCAGGAGGCGCTCGTCGGCTGGCAGCGCCCGGTCCGGTGTGGAAACATGAACACACTCGTGAGGACGACCTCACGGTCAGGACGACCAGGGGGACCATGAGCGATCCGAACGCCTGGAGCACACCGGGGGGCGACACGTCCCCGCCGCGCTGGGGCGAGCGCGTCGACCCCACGTCACCCGGCCCCCTCCCCGCGGGGCCCGTCCCGGGGGCCGCCCCGGGCGGCACCACCCCGCCGGCACCCGGCTGGGCCCCGCCGCCGAAGCCGGGCCTCGTCCCGCTGCGCCCCCTCACCTTCGGCGAGATCCTGGGTGCCTCGTTCCAGGTCTTCCGCCGCAACCCACGGACCACGTTCGGCACGGCCCTGCTGTCGCAGGTCGTCCTGCTCGTGGTGACCGTGGTGATCACCGGCGGCAGCGCCTTCCTCGCCTTCGGACGCGTCGAACAGGCCCTCCCCCGGGACCGTGACGCGGTCCTTGCCGGCGCCGTCGCCGTCGTCGCCGCGTCGGCCCTCGTGCCGATCGCCCTGCAGGTGATCGTCACGGCCCTGTTGCAGGGGCTCTTCGTGCTCGAGACCTCGCGGCAGACGCTCGGGGAGAAGCTCCGACTCGGCGGCCTCTGGGCGATGGCCAAGGGCCGCGTCGGCACGCTCGTCGGGTGGTCCGCCCTGCTCACGGTCGCCTACGTCGTGGCGCTGGCGCTCGTGGCCGGCGTCGTCGTCGTCGGCGTGGCCGTCGGCTCCGGGCCGAGCATCGCCGTCGGCGTCGTGCTCGCGGTCCTCCTCGGCCTGGGCCTCCTCGTCCTCGGCGTGTGGCTGACCGTGAAGACTGCCCTCGTGCCGAGCGCCATCATGCTCGAACGGCTGACGCTGGGCGCGGCCGTGAGGCGCTCGTGGTCGCTGACCCGCGCCTCCTTCTGGCGGACCTTCGGCGTGATCGCCCTGGTGTTCCTCATGGTCCAGGTCGCGTCGCAGGTCGTCGCGACGCCGTTCTCGGTGCTGTTCAGCGTGCTGACGGGCACGCTCGCGCCGACGGGGGACGTGACCGACCCGACCTTCCTGGCCCTCACGGCGGGCACCTACGCCGTCACCCTCGGCATCACGGCCGTCATCGGCGCGATCGGGTCCGTGCTGCAGGCGGCGTCGGCCGGCCTCGTCTACGTCGACCGACGCATCCGCACCGAAGGGCTCGACCTCGAACTCGTGCGCTACGTCGAGCGCGGCGGGCGGGCGGTCGGAGGACAGCCCGACCCGTACCGCACGCCCGAGGCCCCGGTCCCGCCGACGACGCACCCGGGAGCACCGCGCTGGTGAGCCCGCTGCCCTTCGCCGCCGGGCCTCCCCTGACCCCCGACGCCGACGACGCCCGGCGCGAGGTCCTGCGCGAGCTCACCGGGCCCGAGTACGTGGCGGCGCAGCCGTCCTGGCTCGACCGTGCGGCGCAGGCGTTCTGGGACTGGCTGGGGTCGATCCGGTTCGGAGGGACCGAGGGGGCGCCGGCGGTCGCGTTGATCGTGCTGCTCGCGGTCGTCGTGGTGGTCGTCGTGGTCGTGCTGCTCGTCTACGGGGTGCCGCGACTCAACCGCCGGTCCGCGCGTGACCTCGCCCTCTTCGGCGACGACGACGTCCGTGACGCCGACGCCATGCGGGCCGCGGCCCGGGAGGCGGCCTCCCGGGGCGATCTGACGCTCGCCGTCGCCGAGGCCTTCCGGGCGATCGCCCGTTCGCTGGCCGAGCGGGGCGACGTCGCGGTCTCCCCCGGCACCACCGCACGCGACGTGGCCCGCCGGGCGGGCGACGTCTTCCCCGACCTCCGGGCCGACTTCGCGGACGCCGCCACGGCCTTCGACGGCGTCCGCTACCTCGACCGCCCGGGCACCGACGAGGACTACCAGGCCGTCACGGAGCTCGACCGGCGCGTCACCTCGTCCCGGCGGGTGCCCGCGTGACCGCCGCCGCACCGTCCGAGGCGCCCACCTCCGTCTCGACCCCCACCCTTGCGGCGTCGGTCCGACGTGCCCGGTTCTGGGTCGCACTCGCCCTCGTCCTGGCCCTCGGCGTCGGGGCGGCGCTCCTCGTGGGCTCGGGCTCGGGAGAAGGCCGCGCCCTCGGCCCCGCGAACGCCGCCCCCGGCGGGGCCAAGGCACTCGTCGAGGTGCTCGGCCGCCAGGGCGTCGACGTGACCGTCACGACCACCCTCGACGAGACCCTGGACCGACTCGGGTCCGGTGGCGGCACGCTCCTCGTCGACGACGCCTCGGGGTTCCTGGTCGGCGACCAGTGGGGGCGTCTCGTCACGGCGACCTCCCACCTCGTGCTCCCCGCCCCGGGGCCCGCCGCGCTCGACGCCGTGGCCGCGGGCGTCGCGTCGACCGGCCCGGTCGACGAGGGCACGGCCGGGCCCGCCTGCTCGTCACCGGCCCTCGCGCAGACGTCCCGGGTCGACGTCGCGGGCGTCGCGTACGACGTCGACGCCCCCGGCGCCGTCCGCTGCCTGCCGACCGACGACGGCTACGGGCTCGTCGAGCTGGAGGACGGCGACACGCGCGTGTCCGTCCTGGGAGCCACGGACGCCCTGACCAACGGCTCGATCGGGACGCACGACGACGCGGCCTTCGCACTCGCGCTGCTCGGCGGGTCCTCCGAGCTGACCTGGTACCTGCCCTCGGCCGGCGACCTGCCCGAGGGCGAGGGCACTCTCGCCACGCTGACGCCGTCATGGGTGACGCCGTCGCTGGTCGTGCTCCTCCTGGCCGGAGTGGCCGCGATGGTGTGGCGGGGCCGACGCCTCGGAGCTCTCGTCGTCGAGCGGCTGCCGGTCACCGTCAAGGCCTCCGAGACCACCGAGGGGCGCGCCCGCCTCTACGAGCGCTCCGGGCAGCGCCGCCATGCCCTCGACCAGCTCCGCATCGGCACGCTCGGGCGACTCGCGCGCACGACGGGCCTGTCCTCGACCGCGTCGGTCGACGAGATCGTCGCCCGGGTGGCCGCACTGATCTCGGCCGGCCCCCGGGGCCTGCGGCACGTGCTGGTCGACGCCGACCCGGTCGACGACCGCGAGCTCGTCGCGCTGAGCGACAGCCTGCTCGACCTCGAGGGTGCGGTCCGACGGGCGACGACTCCGTCGTGACCCGCCCCGCGCCTCCCCCGCCTCGTCCGATCGCCCCCGCATCGACCCCCACCCCGGAGAAGACCACCAGATGAGCTCAGAACTGCAGCAGACCTTCGCCCGAGTCCGAACCGAGGTGGGCAAGGCCGTCGTCGCCCAGGACGGTGCCGTGACGGGCCTGATCGTGACCCTGCTGGCCCAGGGTCACGCCCTGCTCGAGGGCGTCCCCGGCGTGGCCAAGACCCTGCTGGTGCGCGCCCTCAGCCACTCGCTCTCGCTCGACACCGCCCGCGTGCAGTTCACGCCCGACCTGATGCCCGGCGACATCACCGGATCGCTCGTGTACGACGCGAAGTCGGGCGAGTTCGAGTTCCGGGCGGGGCCGGTGTTCACCAACGTCCTGCTCGCGGACGAGATCAACCGCACGCCTCCCAAGACGCAGTCGGCGCTGCTCGAGGCCATGGAGGAGCGCCAGGTCTCGGTCGACGGCGTCAGTCGCGCGTTGCCGACCCCGTTCCTGGTCGCGGCCACCATGAACCCCGTCGAGTACGAGGGCACCTACACGCTGCCCGAGGCCCAGCTCGACCGCTTCCTGATGAAGCTCACGCTCGACCTGCCGCCGCGCGAGGCCGAGGTCGAGGTGCTCGGCCGTCACGCCGCCGGCTTCTCGCCCCGCGACCTGCGAGCCGCGGGCGTGACCCCGGTCCTCGGACCCGACGACCTCGCCCGGGCCCAGGCGGAGGTGGCCCGGGTCGGTGCCTCCCCCGACGTGCTCGCCTACATGGTCGACCTGGCCCGGGCCACGCGCGAGAGCCCGTCGGTCAAGATCGGCGTGAGCCCCCGAGGGTCGACGGCCCTCCTCGCCGCCTCGAAGGCCTGGGCGTGGCTGACCGGCTTCGACCACGTCACGCCCGACCACGTCCAGGCCATGGCCCTGCCCGTGCTGCGACACCGCCTGCAGCTGCGGCCCGAAGCCGAGCTCGAGGGCGTCGACGCCGACGCCATCGTCCGCTCGGTGCTGCAGCAGGTCCGGGTCCCGCTCTAGCCATGGCGATCACCGGTTGGTTCGTGGCGCTCGTCGCGCTCGGCGTCGTGCCCGTGGTCCTCACGGGCAGCGGGTGGGCGATCGTCGGCTGGCTCGGCGTCGTCGCCGCGCTGACGGTGCTCGACGTGGCCCTCGCGGCGTCGCCCCGGTCGCTCACCGTGCGGCGCGAACTGCCGGGGGCGATCCGTCTCGGCGAGAGCGCACCCGCCCGGCTGACCGTGGTGAACGACGGCCGACGCACGCTGCGCGGACTCGTGCGCGACGCATGGCAGCCGTCCGCCGGAGCGACCCCGACCCGCCGTCGCCTGTCCCTGCGACCGGGGCGGGCCGCGACGCTCACCGTCACGCTGACCCCGTTCCGCCGGGGCGAACGCCGCGCCGACGGCGTCACCGTCCGCACGGTCGGTCCCCTGAGGCTCGCCGGTCGACAGGCGACGCACGAGGTGCCGGGCGCGGTCCGCGTGCTCCCGCGGTTCTCGTCGCGCAAGCACCTGCCGTCCCGTCTGGCCCGTCTCCGAGAACTCGACGGGCGCACGAGCGTGATGATCCGCGGCCAGGGCACGGAGTTCGACAGCCTGCGCGAGTACGTGCGAGGGGACGACGTCCGCTCCATCGACTGGCGGGCGACCGCACGCCGCGACGACCTCGTCGTGCGCACCTGGCGGCCCGAGCGCGACCGTCGGGTGGTCGTCGTGGTCGACACGGGGCGGACGTCCGCGGCCCGCATCGACGACGAGCCGCGGCTCGACACGGCCTTCGAGTCGGCACTGCTGCTCGGGGCGTTGGCCTCGCGGGCGGGCGACCGGGTCGACGTCGTCCTCTTCGACCGCCGGGTCAGGGGTCGGGTGCAGGGCGCGACCGGGCCCGCCCTGCTCTCGTCGATGGTCGAGACCATGGCGCCCGTCGAGCCCGAACTGGTCGAGACCGACTGGGCCGCCGTGCCGGCCCTCGTCCGCTCGGTCACGTCCCGTCGGGCGCTCGTCGTCCTCGCGACCACCGTCGACAGCCCCGGCGCCTCCCGCTCCTTGCTGGCGGCGATCCCCCAACTGACCCGCCAGCACCTGGTGGTCGTCGCGTCGGTCACCGATCCGGCCCTCGACGAGACGGTGCTGCGGCGGGGCAGCCGCGACGAGGTCTACCGGGCCGCCTCGGCCGAGCGGGCCCGACTCGACCAGGGCCGGGTCGCCGCCGCCCTGCGTCAGGTCGGCGCCGACGTCGTGACCGGAGCGCCGGCCGACCTGCCCCCCGCCCTCGCCGACCGCTACCTCGCGCTCAAGGCGGCCGGCCGCCTCTGACGCAGGCTCGGTGGCCGACGACGCGGGATCAGTCGGCCACGAGTTGTGTGGCCCCGGCCTCGAACTCGTCGAGGTCGCCGGTCTGTCCCGCCCGGTGGGCCCGTCCGCCGAGCAGCCACTGATAGGCCAGGAACCCCAGGAGGGCCACGGTGCCGATGCCGATCTTGATCGGCCAGGGCCAGGCCTGCCGGGTGACGAACCCCTCGATGACGCCCGAGACCAACAACGAGAGCATCAACCCGACCGCGATGGTCACGAGCGCGCGTCCGTCCTGGGCCAACGCCTGCCCCCGGGTGCGGGCACCGGGTGCCACCCAGGACCAGAAGATCATCAGACCGGCCGCCCCGGCGACGAAGATGCTGTAGAGCTCGAGCTGACCGTGCGGAGCGATGTACAGGAAGAACTGGTCCAGCCGCCCCTGGTCGGCCATGAGCCCGGCCGAGATCCCGACGTTCATGGCGTTGCTGAGGATCGCGTAGGGAACCCAGACCCCGGTGATGCCGAACGCCACGCACTGCGCGGCGATGTACGCGTTGTTCGTCCACACCTGGCCGGTGAACGACGTCGAGGCGCTCTCGGAGTAGTAGTTCACGAAGTCCTGCTCGGCGAACTGCCGGCGGAACTCCTCGCTGCCGAACGAGGCCAGCAGCGCGGGTGTGTTCGCGGCCCAGGTCGCGAACACGGCCGCGACGACCACCGTCACGAGCGTCAACACGAGCGACAGCCACCGCACGCGGTAGAGGGCGGCCGGCAGCTGCGCGACGAAGAAGGTCGGCAGTTGGCTGAACAGGTTGCGACCCGCGCCCGTGAACCGCAGGCGTGCTCGCGACAGGGTCATGGAGAGCCGGTCGGCCACGACGGAGTCGCCGGTGGCGGTCTTCAGCGCCGACAGTTGCCCGGCCCCCGACTGGTACAAGCGGACGAGCTCGTCTGCCTCGGGGCCGCTCAGTCGCCCGCGCCGGGCGAGGCGCTCGAGCTCGGCCCAGTCGTGGCCGTGGGCGGCGGCGTAGGCGTCGATGTCCATTCTGCTTAGATACTAGGCATGTCCCGCACGAAGGCACGAGGCGCCTCCCCGGTGGTGCTGCGACCCGACCAGGTCGAGGCCTTCACGGCGGGTGGGGACGAACTGGTCACGGGCGAGGCGGTCGCCCTCGACCTCCGACCGACGAGCTTCGTGTTGCGGGCGGCCGGGGCGCTCATCGACTACCTGGCCTACGCCCTGCTGCTCGTCGGTGCGTTGGTGCTCGTCTCGTTGCTGAACGACGGCGGGGTGCTCGACGACGCCCTGTCACAGGCGTTCCTCGTGGCGTCGATCGCGATCTGCTTCATCGTCGTGCCGACGGTGGTCGAGACCGCGAGCCACGGGCGGTCCCTGGGCAGACTCGCCGTGGGCGCGCGCATCGTCCGCACCGACGGAGGGGCGATCGGCCTGCGCCACGCCCTCACCCGAGCGCTGGTGGGGCTGCTCGAGATCGTGTTCACCAGTGGCGGCCTGGCCGTCGTCGTCGCCCTGCTGAACGGCTCGTCGCGGCGTCTCGGCGACCTCATGGCCGGCACGTACAGTCGCAACGAACGCGTGCCCAAGGCCGCTCACGTGGTCTACGGCGTGCCGGCGCACCTGCAGGGGTGGGCCGAGATCGCGGACGTCGGGCGCCTGCCCGACGGCCTGGCCCGTCGCATCGCGTCGTTCCTGCAGCAGGCGCCGCAGCTCTCCCCGGCCAGTCGGCGACGCGTCGCCGACGAGTTGGCGGCCGAGACCACGCCCTACGTCTCGCCCGTGCCGTCCGGCGACCCGGAGTTCCTCCTGGCCGGCGTCTCGGCGCTCCGGCGTCGGCGTGAGTCCGCCGCCCTCGCTCGCGAGTCCGCGTTGCTCGACCGCCTCACCCCGGCGCTGACCGAGACGGTCCGGGGCTTCCCCCGGCGCTGAACCGCGTCGCCGCCGGCCCCGGCCTCCGCGTCAGGACCGGACGAGCCTCGCGATCGCCGCCGAGGCCTCGCGGACCTTGGCGTCCGCGACGTCGCCTCCCTCTCGGGCCGCCTGGGCGACGCAGTGGGCGAGGTGGTCCTCGAGCAACTGGAGCGCCACGGTCTCGAGGGCACGGGTCGCCGCACTGACCTGCGTCAGGACGTCGATGCAGTACGTGTCGTCCTCGACCATGCGCTGGATGCCCCGGACCTGGCCCTCGGCACGGCGGAGGCGCTTGACGATCTGTTCCTTGTCGCCGCTGTAGCCGACGTGCGTGGCCGTCGCGTGCTCACCCTGCTGCGCCACCCGCGCCTCCTCGTGTGTCGTCCGGTCATGCCGTGTCGACCGGTCCCGCCAGGTTACCCCCAGGGGGTAACCGATCCGCCCGCTCGGCCGCACCCGGCCGACCGTCAGCCGCGGATCAGCCCGAGCACGTCGTCGCGGACGCGCTCCATGCCGGCGGGCGTCGCCGCCTCGGCGTTGAGGCGCAGCAGCGGCTCGGTGTTGGACGGCCGGACGTTGAACCACCAGAACCCGTCGTCGGACGAACCGCTGACCGTGAGGCCGTCGAGCTCGTCGAACTCGCCGACCCCGGTGTAGGCCTCGACGATGCGGGCGTACGCCGCCGGCACGTCGGTGACGGTCGAGTTGATCTCGCCGCTCGCCGCGTAGGGCGTGTACCGGTCGGTCAGGGTCGAGAGGGGCTCGGCCTGCGACCCGAACTCGGCCAGGACGTGCATGGCGGCCAACATGCCGTTGTCGGCGCTCCAGAAGTCGCGGAAATAGTAGTGCGCCGAGTGCTCGCCCCCGAAGATCGCCCCGGTCGCCCGCATCTCGTCCTTGATGAGCGAGTGGCCGACGCGGGTGCGCACCGGCGTCGCGCCGGCCGCCTCGATGGCCTCGGGCACCGCGCGGGACGTGATGAGGTTGTGGATCACCGAGATCTCGACGTCGGGCTCGGCGGCCCGGACGCGCGCGATCTCGCGGACGGCGACGATCGCCGCCACGGCCGACGGGGTCACGGCGTCACCCTTCTCGTCGACGACGAAGCAGCGGTCGGCGTCGCCGTCGAACGCGAGGCCCAGGTCGGCCCCGTGCTCGAGGACGGCCTTCTGCAGGTCGACCAGGTTGGCCGGGTCGAGGGGGTTGGCCTCGTGGTTCGGGAAGGTGCCGTCGAGTTCGAAGTACAGCGGGACGATCTCGATCGGCAGCTCAGGCAGCCCGGCGGCCTCGCCCAGCACGGCCGGGACGGTGAGCCCGCCCATGCCGTTGCCGGCGTCGACGACGACCTTGATGGGCCGGATGCCGGCGAGGTCCACGAGACCGCGGAGGTACGCGGCGTAGCCCGGCAACGCGTCGTGCTCCCGCACGGCGCCCGGCTCGGCGACGGCCTCGATGCCGTCGGCCAGGAACGAGGAGGCGCGGTCACGGATCGAGGACAGCCCCGTGTCGAGGCTGATGCCCTGGGCGCCGGCCCTGCTCATCTTGATGCCGTTGTAGGTGGCCGGGTTGTGGCTCGCGGTGAACATGGCCGCCGGGGCGTCGAGCGAGCCGGAGGCGAAGTACGACTCGTCGGTCGAGCACAGGCCGAGGGCGACCACGTTCGCACCCCGGGCCCGGGCCCCGCGGGCGAAGGCCTCGGCGAAGCCCGGCGAGGAGTCCCGCATGTCGTGACCCACGACCAGGTCGTGGCCGGCGCCGTCGATCTCGTCGGCGAAGGCCGCACCGAAGGCCTCGACCACCTCGTCGGTGAGCTGGGTGCCCACCAGTCCCCGGACGTCGTAGGTCTTGACGAAGGCGTTCAGGTCGACGGGGGCGTTCTCAGAGGTCATGACCCAAAACTACCCGGCGCAGGACCTCCCAGCCCTGCGGGACCGACAACGAGCCCGCGTGGCGGGCGCACAGGTCGTAGCCGTGCGGCTCGACGCGGTCGCTCAAGGGCCCGACCACGACCATCGAGTCGGCGTACACGTAGGTCAGCGTGGCGACGGCCTCGTCGTGGCACGTCACCTTGCTGCAGGGTCGACGGTTCATCTGCCCGACAGACTATCGCGAGGGTCCTCGGGGGCCGACCCGCGCCTCCTGGGCGGGCCTACGATGGGTTGATGAGCAGGCCCCGCCGCGCACGCGTCACCGACCGTTCCCGTCGGCGCGACCGCCATGGACGCGGGCTGCGGTCGTCCGCCGCCGGGCCTCACCTGCCCTTCCTGCGGACGAGGGTCGACCTCTTCGACGACATCGTCGCCGCCACCGCCGACTACCTCCGCGAGGCGTGGCCCGACGAGCTCGCCGACACGTCGTTCGAGGTCGCCGGCCTCCCCGCCGAACCGAACCGCACCCGGGTCGAACGGTGGTCCGTCGACCGGGCCGCCGGCCGGGTCGTGCTGTACCGCCTGCCGATCGAACGGCTCGCCCCCTCGCACGACCGTCGGGGGGCGGCCGAGGACGAGTGGAACCACCGGGTGCTCGTCGAGGGCTACGTGTTCCGGGCCGTCGCGGACCTCCTCGGCAAGGACCCGTGGGAGCTGGCTCCCGACCGCTGGCGCGACGGCTGACGCGCGACGGGGTCGTCGGGGCGCGTGCCCCCGACGTCAGGGGTAGACGGTCACCGGGGTGGACGCCGGCAGCGGCGAGGTCACCGGCCAGGCGGCGACGGCTCCGGGGGCCGAGAAGCTGACGCCCGCGCGCAGGTCGTCGGCGTTCCCGAGCCGGACGGCGTCCCCCCGTTGCACGTCGACGCCGACCGTGGACCCACCGGGTACCTCGACGTCCCGCTCGTCGCCTTCGCCCACCGTGACCTCGGCCGTGACGGCGTCCTGGCCCGGGTTGGCGAGCCAGAGGCGTCCGCCCTCGCCGTCGGGCACGACCACCTCGGTGTCACCGGAGAGACGGGGCGACGAGGCGGCCCAGCTGAGGTCGACGCCTCCCGCGTCCGCGGCGACCGTGGAGGTCCGGGCGGCCACGGCCACGGCCGTCGACGACCGGACGGTGGCCGTGTAGACGCCGTCCTCGAGCCCGTCGATCGGGACGTCGGTGACGCGCCCGCCTTCGACAAGGGTCTCGAACGAGGTGCCGGTGCCGTCGTCGGTGGCCAACGAGACGCTCAGCTGCGAGGGACCCTGGCCCGGGACGAGGACGCGCAGCACCGACTGGAGGTCGGAGGACGACGGGTCGGCGAGTGCTCCCTCGAGGTTGGCGGAGTCGCGGACGACGATCCCCGTGACGACCGACTCGCGAGACGGCGCGGCCGAGCCCGTCACGATGTCCACCCCACCCGGTTCGAGGGTGCGGACGACGCTCTGCTGGAGCGTGGCGACGATCTGCCCGCCGCGACTCGACACGTGGACGGCCGGCGAGACGAGTCCGGTCGCGAAGCCCGAGAGCGGAACCACCTTCTGGCTGCGGGGCGCGACGACGATCCCGTCGATTCCGGGGCCCTGCACCTCGCCGGTCTCGGAACGGATGTCGAGGTCGACGGTGGCGTTGACGTCGCTGGGGTTGACGAGGCTGATGAGCGACACGCGTCCCGTCTCGGTCGAGCCGCCGATCAGCCAGGTCGAGCTGGTGGGCTCGGTGCAGGGTGCCGAGGCGAAACCGCGCAGGTCGCCCTCGTCGACCGACTGGCTCTGGGCGGCCGCGACGAGGGGCACGTCGGCGCCCTCGACGGGTGCCGTGACCACGGACGGTCGCGAGTCGCTGCCGTCGGCACCGGCGAGCTCGTCGACGTCGACGTCGCCCTCGCTCGACTCCCGGGCCACGGCCGCTCGACCCACCGAACTGGCGGTCGTGGCCTGCTGCCCCTCGGCGTCCGAGAGCTGCAACAGGGCACCGGTGCAGACCCGCTGCTGGTCGACCGGCACGGGCGTCACGAGCTGCCCCGCCGGCACCGTCTCGAAGGAGGGGAGGCGGACGACCGTGGCACCGCCGACGACCGCGGCGGCGACGGCCAGACCGACGACGCCGACCGCGACGCGTCCCGTCGTGGAGAAGACCGATCGCTTATTCATCTCGCTCCTCGTCGAAGGTCGTGGCGGGCTGCTCGGCCTCGGGCGTCCCGGTCCGGGATCGACGTCGTCGCGGCGACGTCGGGATGGCGAGCAACAGGGCGGAACCGAAGACGAGTCCCCAGCTGATCAGGACGATCGGTCGCAGCGGTCCCGCAGCCGGACGCGCCTCGCGCTCGTCCTGCGCCTCCACGTAACGCCAGAGGAGGCCGTTGGACGTGTCGCCCACCGGCAGGAAGTCGGCGTCGGCGTCGAGCGCCTCGCCCGCACGCTGGCCGAGCCGGTCGGCGTCGCCGTCGTCGTCGGTGGCCGTCAGCAACACGAACCCGACGCCCAGTCGACGCAGGTCGTCGGTCGGGTCGAAACCGCTGCGGCTGACGAGGTTGCCGGCCAGGACGGTGAGGTCCTCGTTGACCGAGGTGAGGCGTGGGGCGGTCGAGTCGAGCGTCGACTGGTCGTCGAGCGTCGCTCCTTGACCGTGCTCCAGCGACACGGCGAGCGAGCCGTCCGACTGGGGCGTGAGGACGAGCGTCCCGACGTCGGGTGTCGCCTCGGCCTCGGCGGTGACGTAGGCCGACAGGATGCGCCCCGAGCTCGGACGGACGTCGGCCACGGGGCCGAACGACGCGATCACGGTGGGGGCCGCTGCGGCGACCGCCAGCACGGCGACCAGGGTGCCGACCGGCGGGGCGACCCGGGGCAGTCGGTCGAGGGTCACGGCCGCGGCGCCGACGAGCCCCAACAAGTAGAGGCTCAGTCCGCTGCCGGCCCAGATCGTGGTCGTGTCGCTGCCGACGCCCGTGACGGACACGTGGGTCGCGGCGACGGCCGTCAGGTAGCCGAGCAGGGCGAGCGACAGGGCGGGGACCGCGCGGCGCTGCGAGCCGACGAACGGCGAGGCCACGGCGAGCAGCGCCAGCGGGGCGATCGCGACGGCGACCAGGACGGCGAGCGTGGCGGACGAGAAACCCGTCCCGGCGATCAGTGCCGTCCAGCCGTTGAGGCCCGTCTCGGGGGACGTGAGCAGCAGCTGCAGCGGTGAGGCCGGGTCCGACCTCGTGGGGACTCCGGGGTCGGCGAACACGGCCCACCACGTGCCCCGCTGCAGCTGGGCGACGACGAGGGGCGCGAAGAGGGCCAGCGCGGGCAGCGGCACCGCCACGAGGCGATGGGTGCCGCGGGGGCGGCTGACGATCGACCCGAGCCAACCGACGAGGAGGGCCGGCACGAGCGAGGGAGCGGCCGCCGCGACGACGGCGAACAGCAAGGAGGCGGTGGCCCCGGCCGTCCACGACCTCGCGGCCCCGATCATGGCCCAGACGAGGAACGGCAGCGCCACGTGCGCGAGGACGGCACCGAGGTGACCGGACTGCAGACCCGAGAGCAGCGGGGACGAGAGGGCGTAGAGCGCCGCGGCGACGGCCGGCACCCAGGTGCGGCGGGTCACGCGGCGGGTGGCGAACCACGCGCCCAGCGCGGAGAGCGGCAGGGCCACGAGGTAGACCCCGAGGACCGCGGTCGACGGCGACCAGGGCGTCAGGCTGCCGAGGACCGCGACGAGCGCGGCGAACGGGTCCGAGGGGCCGAGGAACCCGGTGCCGATCTCGCGCCAGCCGTAGCCCACCGACGACCAGAGCTGACCCACCGAGGTGCTGAGCGGCAGGAGTCCCCCACCCGTGACGGCCGGGTTGCCGAGCAGCGGCAGGAACGCCACCACACCGACGACGGCGGCCACCAGCACGACCCAGAGGCCGCCCGAGTGGACGAAGCTCGCCCGGGGGTCGGGTGCGTCCTCGACGCCGGCGACCTGTGCGTCACGCTCGGTGACCCGTCGTTCTCGGAGCATGGCGCGGGACGCGCGCAAGGGCTCCACCGAACTCCAGCCGACGCTCTTGGTCCGGGCGAGGGCCCGACGAGCCGATCGCACGTGCGAGCCGCCGAAGGCAGCCCGGAACGCGGTGGCGAACTCGCCCACCACGGCTCCCGGGTTCTTGGTGAGCAGGTGCCAGACGCTGCGCACGACCGCCAGCGGCACCAGGCTGAGCCAGTGCAGCGGCAACAGGGCGGCCGCCGAGTAGACGAGGCGCCGGTGCAGTTGGGCGGCACGGTGCAGGCGCGCCCGGCGGGCGTGCCCGACGGGCCCGTGGCCGAACTCCTCCGGCGGCCCGGCACTGTCGACCTTCGCGTCGGGGACGAGGACGACCCGGTGACCGGCGAGGCGGGCACGGATCGAGAAGTCGAGTGCGGCGTCGACGTGCGGCAGCGCGGGGTCGAAGCCGCCCAGGGCGGTCCAGACCGTGCGACGGACGAGCATGCCCCCCGCCGCGACGCCGAGCACGTCGTCCGTGACGTCGTGCTGGCCCTGGTCGAGTTCGTTCTCGACGCGGGCGAGCGAGGCGCCGTACCGGGTGACGGTCTCGCCGAACTCGGCGATGACACCGGGCTGGCCCCACCGCATCAGCTTGGGGCCCGCGACCGCGACGGAGGGCGACACCTCGACGGTCGTCATGAGGCGCTCGAGCGCCTCGGGCGCGGGTGCGTTGTCGTGCCCGAGTAGCCAGACCCACTCGTCGGGGTCCCCGTCGCCCGGGTCGGAGAGTCGCACGCCGTGCGCGGCGGCGGCACCGAACGTCTTCGCGTCGGGAAGCGAGGCCAACTGGGCGGCGCCGCTCAGCGACAGCCGACCCGCGGCCGAGTCCTTGCCGCCCGTGTCGACCACCACCAATGCCTCGGGGGGCCGCGTCTGACGCGACAGTCCGTCGAGGGTTCGGTCGAGGTAGGTCGCTCCACCAGGGGCGACGAGGATCGCTGTGACTCTCGGCTGCATGACTCGTGCAGCCTAGGTCGCACCGGCGCGGGCACCGGCTCGGCGCGCCGACGCGACGGGCGAGACGTGACGACCCGCGCCTCCTGGTCCCCGCGGCCTCGGGCCATCACGACGGAACGGCACCGACCCGGAGGGGTCGATGCCGTCGGAACCCGAGGAGGCGCGGGTCAGGCCCGCTTGCGGAGCTTGCGACGCTCGCGCTCGGACAGCCCGCCCCAGATGCCGAAGCGCTCGTCGTTCTGCAGGGCGTACTCGAGGCACTGGGCCCGGACGTCGCAGGAGGCGCAGATCTTCTTGGCGTCGCGCGTGGAGCCGCCCTTCTCGGGGAAGAACGCCTCGGGATCGGTCTGGGCGCAGAGCGAGTCCGCCTGCCAGGCCAGCTGGTTCTCGTCGTCGGCGACGATGGTGCGCGACGACGATCCGATGCCGGGGACGCCCAGCTGGATCGGGTCGACGTGCCAGTCGTCCGGGACGCCGGCGCGGTTCTCGTGGATGCCCACAGCGCATCTCCCCTCGTGTCGATCGCCCGTGAATGTACGCGACAAGGTAATTACACCGGTGTCATTACCCATCCGTCAAGTCGAGGGCCAATAAACCCTCCACCCCCCGATCAGGGGCAAGGGAGCCCCGGCGTGTCGGGGGACGTTTCGACGGGAACGGGTGATGTCGGGTACGTGGCGGACGGTCAACCGCGAGGCGCGGCCTGCCAGGCGCTGGTGACCATCTCGAGCAGCGTGTGCCGCATCTCCCAGTCGAGGTCGCGCGCCGCCAGGCTGCCGTCGGCGACGATGCGGTCGGGGTCGCCGGGACGACGCGGGGCGATCTCGGGCGTGAAGTCGATGCCGGTGCCCTCGCGCATCGCGGTCATGATCTCGGCGACCGAGACGCCGCCGCCCGAACCGAGGTTGTAGGCCGGCTCGACCGGCTCGCCCGCGTCCAGTCGGCGGGCCGCCGCGACGTGCGAGACCGCCAGGTCGGCGACGTGGACGTAGTCGCGGACGCACGTCCCGTCGGGGGTGTCGTAGTCGTCGCCGTTGATGCGCGGGACGCGGCCCTCGGCGAGCGCGGCGAAGACGAGCGGGAAGAGGTTGTGCGGGCTGGCGTCCCAGAGGTCGGGCCGACCCGAACCCACGACGTTGAAGTAGCGCAGGCTGGTGTGGCGCAGGCCCTCGGCCACCCCCTGGTCGCGCAGCAGCCACTCGCCGATCAGCTTGCTCTCGCCGTAGGGGGACGCGGGGGCCTTGGGCGTGTCCTCGGTGACGAGCTCGGTCGGCGGCGTGCCGTAGACGGCCGCGCTGGACGAGAACACGATCCGGTCGACGCCCCGGCTCGACATGGCCTCGAGGAGGCGGGCGGTCCCCGTGACGTTCTGGTCGTAGGTGTGCAACGGCCGCTGGACCGAGACCCCGGCGTACTTGTAGCCCGCGACGTGGACGACGCCGGTCACGCCGTGCCGGTCGATGGTCTGCTCGATCAGCTCGCGGTCGAGGAGGGAACCCCGGACGAACGGGACGTCGGCGGGCACGAAGGCCTCGAGGCCGGACGAGAGGTCGTCCAGGACGACCGCGTCGATGCCCGCCCCCGTGAGCTCGCGGACGACGTGAGAACCGATGTACCCGGCACCGCCGGTGACCAACCATGACATGGGGCCAACCTATCGGGTGCCCGACGGGTCACGGGTGCCACCACGAGCGCCGGGTGGGGCGCGCGGAGCCGGACGTCACGCGGAGCGGACGGCTCCGCCCGGCCGCTCGGCCCGGCTCAGGCCGGCGTCGCCACGTAGGCGGTGCCGCCGCCGGTCATCGCGAGTCGGACCTCGTCGGGGGTGACGAACGCGGACTCGCCACGACCGAGCCGGATGGTGCCGTCCTGACCCTTGACGTGGACCTCTCCGGCGGTGACCAGGACGATGCTGGGACCGCCGATCTCGACGACGGCGCCCGGGCCCTCGGCGTCGACCCGCAGCATGGCGAATCCCGTGCCGGGAGGCGCGAAGCGCTCGACCCCCCGGGCGACCGTGGTCGGGTCGAGACGGGGGACGGGCAGTGGTTCGAAGTCGAGGACCTTCAGCAGTTCGGGGACGTCCACGTGCTTGGGGGTCAAGCCGCCGCGCAGCACGTTGTCGGAGGGCGCCATGAGCTCGACGCCGAAGCCGCCCAGGTAGGCGTGCACGTTGCCGGCGGGCAGGAACAGCGCCTCCCCGGCACGCAGCGTCACCCGGTTGAGCAACAGCGAGACGACCACGCCGGGGTCGCCGGGGTAGCGCTCGGCCAGGTCGACGACCGTGGCGATGCCCGCGCCGTCCGCCCGGTGAGCGGCGGCGAGTTCGCTCACCGCCGCGATGGCGGCGGACGAGTCGTCGTCGCCCTGGAAGAGGAAGGCCAGGGTCGACCGCAGGGACTCGGCCAGGTGTCGGCGGAGCAGGTCGAGGCGCCCCGAGCCGTCGTCGAGGAGGTCGAGGTCGGCCAGGGACCGGGCCGGCTCGCGGAACCCGCAGAGGGCGTCGAAGGTGTCGCTCAACGCCACGATGATCTCGGGCTTGGCCGAGGAGTCCTTGTAGTTGCGCTCGGGGGCGTCGAGCGGGATGCCCGCGGCGTCCTCGCGCGCGAAGCCCTCGCGGGCCTGCTCGGGGGTGGGGTGCGCCTGGATGGACAGCGGGCCGTCGGCCGCGAGCAACTTCAGCAGGAACGGCAGGTGGTCCCGGTCGCGGCCCAGCGCCCTGCCCGGCTCGGCGGCGAACCAGTCGGCGAGGGTGTCGGCACCACCCACGACCGCCGGGGCGACGACGACGCTCGGCGAACCCGGGTGCGCACCGAGCCACAGCTCGGCCTCGGGGCGGCCGCTCGGTCGACGACCGAGCAGGTCGGCGATGGCCGTCGTCGAGCCCCAGGCGTAGTCGCGGGGCGTGTTGGTGATGGCGAGGAACATGGCTTTACCTGCTTGTCGGAGGTCGTGCTTGGTCGCCCCCTACAAAGCGGTGAGGTCGACGACGCCGGGGCGTTGCTCAAAGCTACCAAGCCCTTGGCGGCGGCTGGGGCGCTGCCTAGGCTCCTGTCGTCCCGACACGAAGCAATGGAGCACGGATGTCATCAGCGACCCTCACCTCGTTCACCTCCCTCGTCAGCGACTTCTACGGTTACGAGGACCTCCTCTCGGACCGCGAGAAGGGCGTGCTGGCCGACCTTCGCCACTACCTCGAGACCGAGGTCAAGCCCGGGGTGAACCGCCACTGGGCCGACGCGACCTTCCCGCACGAGATCGTGAAGGGCCTCGCCGGCCTGGGCCTCTTCGGCATGCCGTGGGAGGAGACGCGCCCGTTCGAGAACTCCGCCGTCTTCCGCGGCTGGGTCGCGCTCGAGCTCGCGCGCGTGGACGCGTCCGTCGCGACCTTCGTCGGCGTGCAGAACGGACTCGCGATGGGCTCGATCGGCGTCGGCGGCTCGCCCGAACAGCGTGCCGAGTGGCTGCCCCGCATGGCGAGCGGTGACCTGGTGGGCGCCTTCGGCCTGACCGAACCGCTGTCGGGGTCCGACTCGGCCCAGGGACTCCGCACGGTCGCCACCCGCGACGGCGACGACTGGGTGCTGAACGGCTCCAAGCGGTGGATCGGCAACGCCACGTTCAGCGACATCACGATCATCTGGGCCAAGAGCGCCGAGGACGGCCAGGTCAAGGGCTTCATCGTCCCGACCGACACCGCCGGCTACACGGCGACCAAGATCGAGGACAAGCAGAGCCTCCGCATCGTCCAGAACGCCGACATCACCCTCGAGGACGTGCGCGTGCCCGAGAGCCACCGACTGCAGCAAGCCGATTCGTTCCGCAGCACGGCGGCCGTGCTGCGCCTGACGCGGGCCGAGGTCGCCTGGGCGGCCGTGGGCAACTCGATCGGCGCCTACGAGGCCGCCCTGGCGTACGCCAACGAGCGCGTGCAGTTCGGCAAGCCCATCGCCAAGCACCAGCTGATCCAGGACCTGCTGGTGAAGTGCATCGGCAACATCACCGCCTCGATCGGCATGGTGGTGCGGTGCTCGCAGATGCTCGACGAGGGCACCCAGCGCGACGAGCACGCCTCGCTCGCCAAGGCGTTCACCACGGCCCGCATGCGCGAGACGGTGGGGTACGCCCGCGAGGTCATGGGCGGCAACGGCATCGTGCTCGAGTACGACGTGGCCCGGTTCTTCGCCGACGCCGAGGCGCTGTACAGCTACGAGGGCACCCGCGAGATGAACACCCTCATCGTGGGCCGCAGCATCACGGGCCAGGCGGCGTTCGTCTGATCCGGTAGGGGCGGCCCCCGGTCGCTCCTCCGCGCCTCCCCCGTCGTCTAGCCTGGTGCCCATGACCACGACGTTGCCCGCGCGGCCCGCCCGGACGGCGCCGACGCGCGGAGCCACGACGTTCGCGACGCTGGCGTTCCTCGTGTTGTTCGGTGGCGACGTCCTCCGCAACGGCACCGGCTGGTGGGGCTGGGGGGCGGCCTGCGTGGCGATGGTCGTCGCCGCCGTCGTCCTCGTCGTGCGGCATCCGCCCCGGGTACGGACCCTCCCGCGCCTCCTCGTCCTCTTCCTGCTCTTCGCCGTCGTCTCGATCGCGTGGTCGCAGTACCCCGCCGGCTCGGCGATCGGCATCGTCCTCACGCTGATGACGACCGTGGGCGCCCTGGCGGTCACCGTCGTCGCCTCGTGGCCGACCATCGTGACCGCCCTCGGACGGGCCTTGCGCATCCACGTCGTGGCCTCCCTGCTCTTCGAGGTCGTCGTCGGACTGGTCGTCCGCCAGCCCGTCTGCCCGGTCTACCTGGACTGCACGGATCGGCCGGCGGCGTGGTTCTGGTCGCGCGACGTGCTCTTCGAGGGCGGTCGCATCCAGGGGCTGCAGGGCAACAGCAACATCCTCGCGATCATCGCCCTGCTCGCCCTGATCGTCACGGCGGTCCAGGCGGCGGACCGGTCCATCGGTCGCGGCACGGCGGTCGTCGGTCTCGTCACCTCGCTGCTGGCGCTCGCCCTGACCCGGTCGGCGACCGTCGCGGTGGTCGCGGTCGCCGTCGGCCTCGTGTCGCTGCTGGTGGTGGCGACCCGACGCCGCGAGCCCGGCCGACGGGGGCCCGTCCTCGGCGTGGCGGCGCTCGTCGTGCTGGCGGCCGTCACGGTGGCCGTCCTCGCCCGCGGCCCTCTGCTCGCACTGCTCGGGAAGAGCGGCGACCTGACGGGCCGCACCGACATCTGGTCGGCCGTCTACGACCTCGGCGTCCAGCACCCCGTCGTGGGCTGGGGCTGGGTCAGCTACTGGTTCCCGTTCGTCGAACCGTTCACCGACCTCGCCGAGCGCAACGGCGTGGTGTACCTGCAGGCGCACGACGCGTACCTCGACGTCTGGTTCCAGCTGGGCTGGATCGGCCTCGCCCTGTTCGGACTCACGATCGTCGGCGTCGTCCTGAGATCGTGGTGGTGGGCCGTCGACCGCCGCATGCTCTCGCGCGGGGTCGCGGCCCCGTGGTCGGCCCTCGACCTGTTGCCCTTGCTGCTCGTGACGGCCCTGCTCGTCCACGGGTTGACCGAGTCCCGCCTGATCGTCGAGTGGGGCTGGGCCACGTTCGTGGTCGTCGTGCTCGTGACGCGCCGCGACCCCTTCGGCTGGACGGGCCACGACCGGTGACCTCCGGCCACGGCCACGGGGTCGACCGCAGCCGCGATCCCCTGCGCCGGTACCTCTCGGCCTGGATCGGCTTCTCGGCCGGCGGGCACTTCTCGCAGGCCCTCTCGGTCGCCATCGTGCTCTACGCGTTCTCGACCCAGTCGGTCCGCGCCCTGATGGGGTGGCCGGGCTCGCTCGCCGTCCTGGGCACCCTCGTGGTGCTCGCGACCCTCTCCCTGGTCGGTGGCCGACACCACATCGAGTGGCACGGCATCCTGCCGGTCTCGCTCATCGCCCTCTTCGGCTTCATGGCCCTGAGCGTCTTCTGGAGCGAGTACACCTGGGTCACCGTCGGCGGTGTGGCCTACGCGGTCGGGTTCGGCGCCCTCGGGCTGTACCTGGCCCTGGGCCGCGACCTGGTCCAGGTGGTGCGGGCCTTCGGGGACGCGCTCCGCATCCTGCTCGTCGTGTCGCTGTCGCTCGAGGTGCTGAGCGGGCTGCTGATCGACCAACCGATCGCGTTCCTCGGAATCCAGGGCAAGCTCGCCGCGGGCGGTCCGATCCAGGGCATCTCGGGCACCCGCAACTACCTGGGCTTCCTGGCGACGCTCGCGGTCATCACGTTCGCCGTCGAGTTCCTCACCCGGTCGGTCCCTCGGCGGCAGGCCGTCGCCTCGGGCGTGCTCGCCCTCACGGCGCTCGGTTTCGCCCGCTCCCCCGCGACGGCGATCGCGGTCATCGTCCTGATCGTGGCGGGAGTGGCGCTCGACGCGCTGCGCCGAGCTCCCGAGTCGAGACGGTCGCTCATGCAATCGGTCTTCGCGGTGATCGTGGTGCTGGGTGGTGGGCTGGCCTACGCGGGTCGCTCGCGCCTCCTGGACGCGGTGGACGCGACCAACGACCTGTCGGTGCGGTCGCTGCTCTGGGCGCGCATCCGCGAACTGGCGGCGGTGCACGACATCGTCGGGTGGGGCTTCGTCGGGCAGTGGCCGACCGGGATCTTCCCGTACTCGACGATCATCGCGCCGAGCGGCCGACCGCACGAGACGGGGCTCAACGCGTTCTTCGACATCTGGCTGCAACTGGGCCTGGTCGGCGGGTTGCTCCTCGTCGTGGCCGGCACCCTGGCGTTCGTGCGCAGCTGGATCACGGCGTCGGGTCACCCGATCGTGGCGTACGTCTGGCCGGCGCTCGTCCTGGTGCTGATCGGGGTCACCGCCGTCGCCGAGAGCTTCGTGTTGTTCGAGGGAACCCTGATGACCTTCGTCGCCATCGCGACGATCGCCGCCCGCAAGCGGTCGTGGCGGTCACGGCTGCCGCAGGCGAACCGCCGGTAGGAGGCGCGGCTCGGTCGGGTGCCGTCGCGGACGTCGGTCGCCGGTCGCGACCCGGCGCGCCGCTTCAGTCCTCGACGACCCAGCGCGGCCCGGGGCGGTTGCCGAGCAGGGTCTGCAGGCGGCGCCGGAAGCCCCACTGCGTGACGCGCAGCATGGCCTCGACGACGATGGCCTGGCTCATCTTGGACTCACCGAGCTCGCGTTCGCGGAACTCGATGGGCACCTCGACGACGCGCCCCCCGCCGTCGAGGACGCGGAGGGTCATGTCGACCTGGAAGCAGTACCCCTTCGAGTCGATGCCCGTGAGGTCCATCGCCTCGAGGGCCTCACGCGTGTAGGCCCGGAAACCGGCGGTGACGTCCTTGAGCTGCAACCCGAGGGCCAGGCGGGCGTAGAGGTTGCCGCCGCGGCTCAGGACCTGGCGCGACACCGGCCAGTTGACGACCGAGCCGCCCGGGACCCACCGGGACCCGATCGCGAGGCTCGGCGTCGACGCACCCGGTGCGCTGACGAGCGAGATCATCTCGGGCAGCCTCTCGGGCGGGTGCGAGCCGTCGGCGTCCATCTCGATGACGACGTCGTAGCCCCGCTCGAGACCCCAGCCGAAGCCCATGACGTAGGCGGACCCGAGCCCGAGCTTGCCGGTGCGGTGCGCCACGTGGATGCGGTCGTCGTCGGCGGCCATCGTCTCGGCGAGCTCGCCGGTGCCGTCGGGGCTGCCGTCGTCCACCACGAGCACGTGGATCTCGGGGACGGCGGCGAAGAGGCGCCCCAGGATGATCGGGAGGTTCTCGACCTCGTCGTAGGTGGGGAGGACGACGAGTGCGCCGGCGCCGGTGTGGGCGGAGGTGGTCATGCGGGGCTTCCGGTTGCGGGGAACCGGCGACGCGTCGGCGTTCCGGTCGGCTGGGCCCTGGGGGGCACGCCGATGACGACTCTAGACCGAGCACCCGATCCGGCCCACACGAGTCGAGCGTTCAGGGGACGTCGTCGACGACGTCGCAGGGCAGGAGGGCCCCCCAGCCCGCCGGAGCGCCGGCCACGTCGGCGACCTCCGCCCCGCCGTCGCAGACGTCCCCGGCGGTCCCCAACGAACGCTCCCACCGGGGCCCGTCGGCGCGCACCGTGTCCGGGCCGACGAACCAGGTCGCCGCGACGACGGCGAGGACGACGAGGGCGGCCGCGCCCGCCGCCCGGAGACGTCGTCGTGTCGAGAGGAGCAGCGCGTCGACGGCGCACAGCACGACGACGACGAGGAACATCGACGGCACCACCCCGTAGCGGGTCAGCCCGAGTTCGGCCACCCGTCCGGGGTCGGCGAACCAGAACTTCGTGTCGGGACCGTGGTTCACCACGACGTCGAGCGTCCAGAGACCGATCGACGCCACCGCCACCACGGAGGCGAGGACCATCCGCCCGGACGCCACCCGACCCGATGCGTCATCGTCCGACCCGCGGACGGTCGAGCGCCGGGAGGACCGGACCACGACCAGCGCCGACGCCACGAACGGAACGGCCGCGACCACGACAGCGGGCCATCCGGCGCGGTCGAGCAGGTCACCCATCACGGAAGCCGAGGGCACCCAGGTGCCGAGGACGACGGACGTGAGGTAGCCCAGGACGACCTGCGGCACCGTCGAGGCGGCACCCGGGGCATCCGCCCGGGGCGTCAGGGCCGCGACGACGAGCTGGGCGACGAGCGCCGCGCAGAGGACGGCCACGGGGACGAGGTCGCGTCGCGACGAAGTCGTCCGACGGCGGACGAGCCGGGCCAGGACGACGAGCGGCACGAGGAGGACGGCCTGGATCTCGGTGAGGCCGATGAGCAGTGCCGCCACGGAGGCGAGCACGGTGGACGTCGCGCTCCGGTGTCGGTGCAGCAGCAGGAACGGGGTGAGCCACAGCAGGTACCAGTGCAGGTTGGCGAGGTTGCCCGACACCTCGAGCGGGGCGAGCGGCACGAGGACCGTCACGGCCGCGAGTGCGAGCCGGACGACCGGTGACGCCACGAGGCCGCGGGAGCAGCACCAGACCCCGGCGGTCACGACGCCGGCGACGAGACAGGAGAGGACCGTGACACCCGACGCGAGGCTGCCGACGGGAAGCCACGACCACGCGAGATCCGCCACGATGCGGGGGACGACGTGCAAGTAACCGTCGTAGGGGACGAACCAGCTCTCGAACGGCCCGCCGGCCGCTCGCTGCTGGACGAAGACCCGCCCGTCCTCGGCCCAGAGCGTGTCGCGGGCCGCCGGGGGCAACCGCAGCCAGGCCACGAGGGCGGCGACGACGGCGATCGCGACCGCGGCCGGAGCACGAGCACCTCGGCGCGTCGGACGACCGGGCCGTCCACCCGGACCGGGCGTGACCGCACGGATCGCAGGGGTCGGGGTCGATGTCGTCATGGGCTCATTGTGCCGGTCGGGGCCCGACCTGTTGGTACCATCGGGACCATGTCATCGGCCCTGGCGCAGACTCTCATCGTCATGCCCGCGTACAACGAAGAGGACGTCGTCGCCGACGTCGTCACCGAGGTCTTCGACAAATTGCCCGGCGTCACCGTCCTCGTCGTCAACGACGGTTCGCGGGACGACACGGTCGCCCGGGCGCGATCCGCCGGAGCGACCGTGCTCGACCTGCCCTTCAACCTGGGGGTCGGTGGCGCCATGCGCACCGGCTTCAAGTACGCGCAGCAACACGGTTTCCGGTACGTCGTCCAGGTCGATTCCGACGGTCAGCACGACCCGTCGGGAGTCCCGCTCATCCTCGACGCCCTGGCGTCGGTCGACGTGGCCATCGGCGCCCGCTTCGCCGGCGAGGGCGACTACCAGGTCACGGGTCCCCGCCGATGGGCGATGGTCGTGCTGGCGGCGGTCATCGGTCGGATCGCGCGGACGAAGCTGACCGACACGACCTCGGGGTTCCGCGGCGCCGGGCCCCGGGCGATCGAGATCTTCGCCCAGCACTATCCCGCCGAGTACCTCGGTGACACCGTCGAGTCCCTCGTGCTGGCGGCCCGGGCCGGGTGTTCCATCACCCAGGTGCCCGTCTCGATGCGCCCCCGGGCCGGCGGCACCCCGTCCCACAACCCCGTGAAGGCCGCCGTCTACCTCGGACGGGCGGGCCTCGCCCTGATCATCGCCCTGTGGCGGCCCCCGCTCGCCCTCAGCGTGGAGGCCCCCACCACATGAGCGTCACCACCTACGTCTTCGGCATCGTGTCTGCCGTACTCGTCCTCTACGTCGTCTTCGAGATGCTCCGTCGCCGACGCGTGCGCGAACGCCACGCCCTCTGGTGGATCTTCGCCGGGGTGCTGGCGCTCGTCGTGGCCGTCTTCCCCGGCATCCTGACCGGCGCCGCCGCGACACTCGGCATCACCGCACCGACCAACCTCGGGTTCTTCCTGAGCACGATCATCCTGTTCCTGGTCTCGGTGCAGCACAGCGCCGAACTCACGGTGCTCGAAGAGAAGACGCGCACGCTGGCCGAGGACGTCGCCCTCCACGACGAACGCATCCGTCGACTCGAACGCTCCGTCCACCGGACGGATCAGGCCTGATGGGACTCCCCCGCGTCACCGTGGTGACCCTCGCCTACGGCGACGAGCCCGTCCTGCACGACTCGGTCTCGTCCGTCCTCGCCTCCACGGACGTCGACGTCGACGTGGTCCTGGTCGACAACGGGTGCACCAGCGATGCGGTCTCGACGCTGCCCACCGACCCGCGCCTCCGGGTCGTCACACCCTCCGAGAACCTCGGGTTCGCCGGCGGCGTCAACTTCGGGGCTCGACTGGCCGACGGAGAATTCCTCGCGCTCGTCAACAGCGACGCCGAGGTGCGGCCCGACACCCTCGCCAAGCTGGTCGCCGTCGCGTCCCGCCCCGAGGTGGGCATCGCCAGCGGAAGCATCCGCCTGGCCTCCGACCCCGAGGTCATGAACTCTGCCGGCAACCCCGTCCACGTCGTCGGACTCAGCTGGGCCGGCGGGCTCGACGAACCCGCCGCGGACCATGCCCAGGAGGCGCGGGTCGCGTCCGCTTCGGGCGCCGGCCTGGTCATCTCCCGAGAACTCTGGCTGCGCCTCCGCGGATTCGCCGACGAGTACTTCGCCTACCACGAGGACGTCGACCTGAGCTGGCGGACCTGGCAGCAGGGGTTGCAGGTCGTCTACGTGCCCGACGCCGTCGTCCTGCACCACTACGAGTTCAGTCGCAACGCGCTCAAGATGTACCTGCTCGAGAAGAACCGACAGATCTTCCTGCGGACGGCTTACGGGCCTCGGCTCCGGGCCCTGACGTGGCTGCCCGCCACCGCGCTCGACGTCGCCATGCGCGTGGTGGCACGCGCGCAGGGGTGGTCGGCCGAGAACGCGCGGGCGCGTCGCTGGATCGCCGACAACTCGGCATGGTTGCGCGAACGTCGCGACTGGGTCCAAGAGGTGCGCACGGCGTCCGACCGCAGCCTCGTGCCGCTGCTCACGGCGACGTTGGATCAGCAGGTGTTCCCGCTGCCCAAGGGTGCCGGCGTGCTCCAGACCGCGATGCGCGCCTACTGGGCCGTCGCGCGCCGACTCGTCTGATCGACGTCCCCCGGCGAGGCGCCGACGGGTGCACGGAAGCCGAGCACGAGGAGCGCCACCAGGTTGAGGCCTGATCCGGTGACGAACCCGACCGTCCCGGCTTGCACGCCCAGCACGGGCCCCGACCCGACCATCACCGCGACGCCGACGACGAAGCCGGCCACGGACGTCAGGGCGACGGCCTTCGAACGGCCGGCCGACAGCAGCAGCGCCGAGGGGATCAACGCGACGGTGAAGACGAAGACGCCCACGATCAGGACCCTGAGCAGGGGTACGGCCTCGGCGGCCTCGGCGGGGTAGAACAACGGCAGGTACAGGGGCGCGAGAGCCGCGAGGGCCCCGAAGACCGCGGCGAAGACGGCGGTGAACGCGACCAGGAGCAGCACGGGACCGCGCTGACGCAACGAGACCTGCCCACTCCGGTGCGCGAAGGCGGGGATGATGATCTGGCTCACGGCCTGCCCGAGCATGGACGCCGGGGTGGCGAGGGTGAAGGCCGCCGCGTACACGCCCGCGGCCGTTCCCGGCCCGTAGACCTGGGCGGCGATCATCGCGAGCTGGAGGAGACCGTTGGTCGTCAACCCGGCCACCACGTTCCACGAGGCGAAACCGAGGGCCTCCTGCCGGCCGTCACCGTCGGCTTCCGGCAGGTCGTCGGCGGTCGCGAAACCGTTCCCCCGGGGCCGGCACGCCAACGCGAACACCGTGTAACCGAGGGCCAGGGGCAGCAGCACGACGTCGCCGACTCCGCCGAGGCACACGACGACGAGGAGGCCGAGGCTCACGACGCTCCCGATCGAGTCCCACAGGGCCACCCGTCCCGCGCGGTGGTAGCCGAGCTGGACGCCACGGCAGAAGGCGTAGGCGCCGTAACCCGCGACGAGCCAAGCAGCCAGCACCGCGGTCGTGAGGCCGTTGCCGAGGAGCAGGGCGACGGGCACGGCCGACACGGCCAGGATCGCGGACGACACCAGCATGCTCAGGGAGAAGACCCGGATCAGCTGGGCGTCGGACACCCTGCGGTGGAGCGCGAGGGCGATGAACCGCGAGACCGTGTTGCCGGCCGCGGTGGGCCAGAGGAGCGCCGCGAAGATCGAGAGCGAGAGCAGCGTGCTGGCGTGACCGAGCGCTTCGGTGCCGAACGCCCGCCCGATGAGGACGGTGTACGCGAGACGCGAGACCCCCTGGACGCCGATGCCCAGGGTCGAGAGCACCGCCGCCGAGAGCACCGACCTCGTTCCGGTCGCCTCCGGCGGGACGCCGTCGGCGCTGCGGTCTTCGACCTGGGGCATGTCGCGTCTCCTCACCGGGCACGCTGCCGAACCCGAGGAGACACTCTATTCGCCCGATCGATGCCGCCCGTTCGGTACCATCGTCGGGGGCCGTGGGCCCGCGACGCCAAGGGGAGCATCACCATCGAGACACGCACCGAGACCATGACGGACGACACGACGAACTCCCGCACCCGAGGTGCACGACCCCGGGTCGTCCACGGCGCCGGGCGCCCCCGCCCCTGGGCCGTCTTCGTCGCCGCGTTCGCGGTCTTCTGCGGCCTCGGGGGCGCCTGGGCGGTCGCCAGCCCCCTCATGTCGGTTCCCGACGAGCCGGCCCACACCATCCACGCGGCCGCCGTCGTCCGGGGGCAGCTCAGCGGCGATCCGGTCGAGCAACAGGGATGGACGCGCGTCACCGTGCCGGAGTACGTGGCCCAGACGACCTCCCTGCCCTGCTTCGCCTTCAACGACGACGTGGACGCTTCCTGCCAGGCCACCGTCAGCGACTCCGACGCCGACACGTCGGCCGTCACGACGGCTGGTTCGTACGACCCCGTCTACTACGCCTTCGTCGGACTACCGAGCCTCGTGCTCGACGGCAAGGCGTCCCTCTACGCGATGCGGGGATTCAGCGTGATCCTCTCCGCAGCCCTCCTCGCGTCCGCCGTCGCGGCCCTGGTCCAGCGCCGGTCGTCCCGCTGGTCGTTGATGGCGGTCGTGGTCCTCACCACTCCGATGGTGCTGTTCATCACGGGTTCGGTGAATCCCAGCAGCATGGAGATCTCGGCGGCCGTCGCCCTGTTCGCCTGGCTGACGTTGCTCCGCGAACGTGCCGACGAGGGGCTACCCGTCCATCGGATCGCCATGGTCGCGGTCTCGGCGGCCCTGTTGGCGAACACCCGCAGCATCGGCCTCCTCTGGCTCCTCGTGATCGTCGTCGCCTCGACGCTCGACCTCGCTCTCTGGCGACGGCTCCTCCGCAGCGTGGCGTTCTGGGTGGCGGCCGCCGTCATCGGAGCGGCCTCGGTCTTCAGCTTGCTGTGGGTGCTGGCCACGCAGAGCCTGAGCCCCACCGTCCCGAATCCGGGCGTGGGCTCGACCTTCGAGTCGGGCTTCATCCGCATGATCTTCCTCACGTTCGAGAACGGGCAGGGCTACGTCGGAATCTTCGGCTGGCTCGACGCGCCGGCCCCTGCGACGACCGTCGTCCTCTGGAGCTGCTGCATGATCGTGCTGGTGCTGGCCGCCCTGGTCTTCGGCCGCGGTCCGGCGCGACTCGGTACGGCCGTGCTCGCCCTCGCATTCGTGGTCGCCCCTCCGATCATCCAGGGCATCGCCGTGACCGACTACGGCTACATCTGGCAGTCCCGGTACATCCTGGCCGTCTTGGTCTGCGTCCTGCTCTCGGCCGGCGCAGCCCTCGACGAGGCGTTCCCCGCTCCGACCACCGGGCGGATGAAGACGCTCGTCGTCGTCGTCCTCGCAGCGCTCGGGGTCATGCAACTGCACACGTTCGTCTGGACCCTCCGTCGTTACGTGGTCGGCTGGTCCGACCAGAGCGGTGGCTGGGGTGCGATGTTCACCGACCCCCGGTGGGCACCGTCGGGAGGCTGGATCGTGTGGACCGTCGTCTTCGCGGCCGTCTGGGCCACCGGGGCGGTCCTGACCGCGCGGGCGATGTCGGGCTCGGCGCCCGGGCGCGACGAGCCGGCTGCTCGCCGGTCCGTCGAGGCCACGGCATCCCCGGCGGCCGTCTCGGCGTCCAGGGACGCCTGACACACGACGCCGCCCGGGTCCGTCCATCGGACCCGGGCGGCGCCGGGGTGTCGCCCTCGGAATTCGCGTCTCAGCGGGTGTCGATGCGGCGCTTGACCTTCGCGAGGACGCTTCGCACGCCCTCGCTGCGGTAGTAGTGGTAGACGCGGCCGACGTCGTGCCGGATGCCGTACTGCTTGCGCCGGTTGCGGACCTGGACCTTCGCGTGCGTGGGCACGGCGTGCTCCACGTCACCGGTACCACCCGTCTTGTCCGCCGCACGGACGGGTTCGCGGACGAACTCGACGAGGGGCTTGAGGACGTTCTCCCAGGTGAACTGCTCACGCACCCTGGTGACGTTTCCGACGTGACGTCGGCGCGCCTCCTCGTCGAAGAGGACCGATTCGAGGGCCGATGCGAGACCCTCGACGTCGCGTTCGTCCACGACCACTCCGAGGTCCTCGACCGCCACGAGTTCGGCGAAGGAGTCGCCCGCCGTCGTCACGATGGGCAACTCGGCCCACAGGTAGTCGAGGATGCGGGTACGGAACGAGAACGTGGTCTCGAGGTGCTCGTAGTGCGTCGAGACGCCGGCGTCGGCTTCGCGGAGGAAGGCACCTCGGTCGTCGTAGGGAATCCAGGCGTCGTTGAAGAAGACGTTGACGTCCGTGAGCCCCAGCTCGTCGGAGACCGTCCGCACCTTCGCCACGATGTCCATCTCGGGGACGTCGGGGTTCGGGTGCTGCACTCCCATGAAGAAGAGCTTGACCTCGGGTCGCTTGCTCGCAAGGGACGCGATGGCGCGGACGAGGGTGATGGGATCGAACCAGTCGTAGATGCCGCCTCCCCAGACGACTAGTTTGTCGTCGGCATCGATTCCCGGGAGGACCCCCTTGAGGACGGGATGATCGTGCTGGGGCGGCGTCGACGAGAGGCCGAACGGAACGACGCCGATGAGGCTGCGCAGTTCGGGGTCACGCGAGTACGTGCGTGCGTTGACGCGACCCGAGCCCGCGAGCTGACCCAGCCAGAAGAGCCTCTGGCGCTCCGAGGCACAGATGAAGTAGTCGCCGAGCTCGAGCTGGTGGTTCAGGGTGTCGGCGGCGTCGAGGATCTGGCGGTCCCAGGCCTCGACGTCGGTGCTGCGACCTTGTTCGAGCTGCTCGAGGTGCAGGGGGTCGTAGACGTCGACCACGAGCACCTTGCGCGTCTTCTCGAGCGAGGGGAAGAGTCGCAGAGCATGTCCCTGCACGATGATGACGTCCGCCCAGGCCTCGTGCTCGACCATCTGCTTCGGATGGCGGTGCGGCACGGTCACGACGTCGTAGGTCTCGTCGATGGGGGTGGATCGCGTCATGCTGACGACGCGGACGTCGTGTTCGAGGGCGAGTTCTCGTGCCATGTTCGTCGCACGGATGGCTGGTCCCGCCATCTTGGCGCCGATGGAGTCACCGGTGACGATGAGGACGCGACGCCGCTTGACGACCTCGAGCACGTCGAGGGAGGCGACGATCTTGTCGTACCCCGCGAGATAGCTCTCGATCGGGTATGCGGGTTCGTCACGGTTGCCGAAGAGATCGAGCAGCTGACGATCGTCCTTGACCCGGGAGGCCTGGATCTCGCGCCGGGATTCGGTCAGCGAGGGCAACATCTCGACGAACTGGTCGATGCCGTAGATGCCTGCCATGCCCTTCTTCGGGACGGGCCGCGTCTCGACGGAATCGTCGCCCGGGTTCCGCAGGTCGAGCTCGGTCGAATCGAGTTCGCTGCGTCCGACGGCACGCCGCACGACCAGTGCGAGCGCACCGGGCAGAGCCTTGTCGAGCTGCTCCTGGCCCAGGTTCTTGTACAGGGTGAAGAGGGCGTTGCGTTCGAGTAGGTAGGTCTCGCGGAAGTCACCGAACTTGTTCATCGACGCGTGGTGCTTGTGGTAGGCGATCGAGCGTGGCTGGTAGCGGAATCGCCAGCCCAGCAGGTTCAGGCGCCATCCGAGGTCGACGTCGTCGTAGAACATGAAGTAGCGGTCGTCGAACCCGCCCAGCTGGTCGAAGAGCTCGGCCCGGATGAACATGGCCGCGCCCGTCCCGAACAGGACGTCCTTCTCGGTCTCCCAGGCGCCGGTGTCGGGCCCCCCGGCGTGCGGCTTGTAGCCCATGCCGTACCAGGTCATGGCCGCCTCGGTGAAGTCGACGTTGACCCCGTCCCAGTCGAGGACCTTGCTGGCCACGGCTCCGATGTCGGCTCCGGAGGCGAAGGTGTCCATCGCGGCCCGGATCCAGGCTACGTCGGGGCGGGCGTCGTTGTTCAGGAAGGCCACGATCTCGCCCGAGGACTGTTCGACGCCCAGGTTGCACCCTCCGGTGAAGCCGAGATTGCCCCCCGACTCGATCAGGGTGAACTCGAGCGACGACGCCTTGAGGCGGGCGACGTGGTCCGCACCCGAGTCGTTGTCGACGACGATGATCTCGAGCTTGTCGGCGGGCCAGTCCTGAGCGGCCAACCCCTCGATGCTCGTCAGCGTGTCGTCCGTCCCCTTGTAGTTGACGAGGACGACGGAGACGACGCCCGGTCTGCGGTCTTTCACGTGATGACTCCCTTTGGTCGGCGCGACGTCGTCCGTCCCGAGGACGACGAGGGCGCGGACAGCGCCATGGCCCGTCCACCTTACCGTCGGCACCCCGGTGGCCGAACCGGGCGGAAGGGTGCGGCAGCCGTGCCCACCGGTAGAGTGACGACCGGTCTTCGCCGGGAGCGCCGATCCGGCCTCACCGCTCGAAGCCACCCCGAATCGATCGACAGAACCCGAGACGATGACCCCTGACGCACCCGCCCCCCACACGTCGACGCATGACGCATCCGATCTCTACCAGGCCCTGGCGCGTGACGAGCTGGCAGACGGCGATCGTGGCCGCGTCCTCTTCTGCGTGTCGACCGTCGACCTGGGCCAGGGGGCCGGCGACCTCTACGTCGCCCTCGGCCTCGCGGCCGCCCTGCACCGCATCGGATGGGGCGTCTCGTTCTGGCCGACCGAACGATGGGACGACGCGCCCGACGAGGCGGCCGACGTGGCCGTGGTCATGATCGAGTCGTTCGTGCCCGGCCTGTTGCCGCCGTCCACGGCGACGGTCGCGTGGGTCCGCAACTGGACGGCGTCGTGGGCCCGGCTCCCGTACCTGGACGACTTCGACGCGGTCTGGGCCTCATCAGGGGCGGCCGCGCGTCACGTGTCCGCCGCCTACGACGGACCGGTCGAGATCGTCCCGATCGCCGTCGACCCCGACGTCTTCGACGCGCCCGGCGTCCCTCGCGACCTGCAGGTCGTCACGACGGCGAACTTCTGGGGCGCCGAACGCAAGATCCAGCGCGCCCTCGACCGGTTGGCGGAGACGGTTCCGGTCGACTGGTTCGGAGCCAACGGAGCCCACCTCGAGAGGTCGCCCCACATCCGGCACCACGACCGTGTCGACTTCTTCTCCCTTCGCGGGGTCTACGGTCGGAGCGTCCTGGTCGTCGACGACCTCATCGATCCCGCGCGCGAATTCGGCACGCACAACAGCCGTCTCTACGAGGCCTTGGCCTGTGGTGCCCTTCCCCTGGTGAACACCCGGGACGGGCTCGACGAACTCGGCCTCGGTGAGCTGCCCGTGTACTCCGATGCGGACTCGCTCCGGGACGTGGCCCTGGGCCTCCTCGCCACACCGGAGGCGACGGCACAACTCGTGGGATCCCTCCGCGACGTCGTCCTCAGCCGTCACTCCTACGACGATCGCCTGCCGACGGTCACGGCGTCCTTCGCGCTGGCGACGTCGAGGGCACGACCGCGGACGTCTCGTCCGGCGATGCTCACCTGGGCCACGCTGCAGCAGGAACGACTCCGCAACGCCGTGCGGGAGGGCGACGGGCATCTCATCACCGTCAGGAGGCTCGAGAAGGAGATCGCGACCCTCCGCGACGAGATCGGTGCCCTGCAAGCCGACCTGCTCGCCACGGTCGGCCCCCTCGAGGAACTCGACGAACTCAAGTCGAGCAAGGCCTACCGGACCCTCGAGCGCTACCGAGGCCTCGTCGGCCGGGTCTCGCCGCCGCGCTGACCTCGGCCAGGCGTCCACCCAGCCGGCCGAGCACGACCATGAGACCTGCCGGGCCGACCGTCAGCGGACCATGACCGGGGAACAGACGACGGTGTTGGCTCCGGCTCCGACGTTGATGGAGTAGAGGCACACCGAATGCTGCCCGGCGGCGAGGCCTGCGACGGACGCGGAGAACTGGTGACGCGGGCCGAACGCGGGGAAGGCCGTCCCGAGGCTCGACTTCTCGACGTCGGCCGTCACCTTGGTCTGCAGGAGGCCGTCGACGTAGACGTGCACCCGGAGGGGGTCGACGGTGTCCGGATCGATGGTCCAACCCCGGGCCAGCACGGCCCCCGCGCTCGGCGACGAGACCTCGTCGAGCAGCATGGACGGGGAGCCCGTGACCGCGGAGACGGTCCGGCAGTCGACGGTGTTGCCACCCCCACCGACGTTGATGGCGTAGGTGCAGAGGGTGTGCGCACCCGGACCGACCCCGGTGAGCGTCGCCGTGAAGGCGTGCTTCTCGCCGTAGCCGGGGAACGACGTGCCCAGACTGGCTTTGGCCACGTCGGCCGTCACCTTCGTCACGAGACGCCCGTCGAGGTACAGGTGGACGCGGACCGGGTCCACGACGTCCGGATCGAAGGACCAGCCCCGGACGGTGATCTGGCCGAGAGCCGTGCCCTGGGCCTGGTCGAGGAAGAGCCGCGGCGAGCCCGTCGGCGCTGCCACGTCGGCGCAGCGGACGGCGTTGCCGCCCGCCCCGACGTTGATGGCGTAGACGCAGACGGAGTGGGTGCCGGCGGAGAGTCCGGCGACGGGCACCGAGAAGGCGTGCTTGTCGCCGTAACCGGGGAACGCCGTCGCCAGGCTCGCCTTGGAGACGTCGGCCGTGACCTTCGTGGACAGGGCACCGTCCACATAGACGTGGACGCGCACGGGATCGACCGTGTCGGGATCGATCGCCCACCCGCGGACGAGAAGCTTGCCGGGCGACCCCATCGACACCTCGTCCAGGAACAGCGAGGGTGCGCCCGACGCCATCACGACGGTCTGGCAGGCGACGTCCACGGTCGAGCCCGCTCCGACGTTGACCCCCTGGACGCAGACGCGGTGCGAGCCGCCGGACACGCCCGTGACGGTGCTCTCGAAGGCGTGCCGGGTGCCCCAGCCGGGATAGACCGCGGGCAGGCCGGGGACCTCACCGGAGGCGATCTGGCTCGAGACCTGGCGTCCGTCGACCGTCACCCGGGCGGTGATCGGGTCGGCGGTGTCGGGGTCGACGACCCAGCCCTTCACGGTGAGTGAACCGGCCGAGGCCGAGACGCTGTCGACGTACCCGAACGGGTCACCCGTTCTCACGACGAACTCGCGACAGTCGAGCAACGTGTTCACGCCCGTCCCCACGTTGATGGCATAACTGCAGACGCTGTGCCGGCCGGCCGACATGCCCGTGATGTTGGCCGAGAAGCCGTGTGCGGTGTTGCCCTTGCCGAGGACGCCCGCCAGGCTCGGGTAGTCGTTCCCGGCGACGGTGCTCGCGGCTCCGCGACCGTCGACGTAGAAGTCGACGCGGATGGGCGCGGCGCTGTCGGGATCGACGGCCCAGCCGCTGACGGTCACCTGTCGGAAGCCTGCCGCCGCCGTGTCGACGTAGCCGTAGGGCGAACCGCCACCCGTCGTCGAACCGAACCAATCGGTGTAGATGCGGAAGAAGTTGCGGTTTCCGTAGGCCGAGCACGAGTCACCCGTGCCGTACATGTTGGCGAGGGCCGCGGCGTTCGGCGTGTACGGCGTGTAGATGTACAGGGACGCGGTGGCCTGGTTCTGGATGTACACGGGCTTCGTCCCGCAGCTCGCGTTGGGGTGATAGAAGATGTTGTTGGTTCGGCCGGCCTGGTAGCTCCACGACGTCGGAGTGGCGGCGTAGCGCTTGAACTGCAGCGCCGCCCCGTAGACCTGGTTGAAGAAGCCGTAGTACTGGGCGTCGCAGGCGGCCGTGTCCGGACAGCCGTAGCCGGTGGCGGACCTGTACATGTACGCGGTCGGGGCCGAGGACGTGACGATGCCCTGCTCCTTCTCGAGGAGCACGAGGAGCACCTTCGGACTGATGCCACAGATCTGGGCGACGTTGTAGATGACCGCTGCGGCCGACTGACCGGGCCCCCCGGGATACGTGCCGCAGCGGGCTCCGCTGTCCTGTCGGGTGAACGTGTCCATCGTGTAGCTCTTGAGGCAGGCGGGCCCGCTGGAGGCCCGACAGGACGGCACCTGCTGGTTCAGGAAGGACTGGACGTTGTCGAGGGTCATCGACCCCGCCGCATAGAAGTTCGCGTCGCTGATGATGTTGCCCGGATCGAAGTCCGCACCGGAGGCGGCCGAGGCGGGCCGTGGATCGTCGGCGGCGATCGACACGACGGTCAAGGCCGAGGCGACGAGCGCGACGGCGAGGAGACGAGCTGTCCATTTCTTGATCACGCGGGTACCTCTACTTGTACGGCTTCGGACGATGCCGCGGACGAACCGACCACGTATCGGAGGGTGACGTTCCAGAGACCCGGCGCCAGCTCGGCCCGGGGGACGACGAACTGGCCGCAGTCGACGCTCGAGGCCGAGGCCTGGGGCACGGAGTCACGGACGACGCGACTCGATCCCTGGACGAGGACGAGACGGCACGTCCCGGCGGGATCGAGCTGACCGCTGACCACCCCACCGGCCTCGAGCTGCCCCGACGCGGCGTTCCAGGTCGCGAAGGTGACGAGGGGGGACGCGGGGTAGTCGGCAGGGTCCGGCTCGTCGACCGGATCGGATCCGTTCGATCCCGGGAGGGGGGCTCCGGTCACGAACTCACCCCCGGTGACGGGTGCCGCCGCGGTCGCGGAACCCGTCGGAGCGACGGGCTCCGCGGAGGGGGCCTGTGAACCCGGGCCGGTGGTCGACACGGTGGGAGACGGCTCGGACCCCGACGACGTGCACGCTCCGAGGGAGAAGGAGAGGACGATGGCAGCGCCGACGGCGGAGACGAGCACGGGCGCCCCGTGGAGGGAGTGGTTCATCCAGATGTGCCCCGTCTGATCGATTGGTCGAAAACAACCGTAACCCAGGGGATTGCCAGGTGCGAGGGCCATGCGGTCGTCAGTACCTATCGGCCGCCGACCGGGAGCCGTCAGACCGGGCGGCCGCCGAGCAGGCGCCGGTTATGCTGGCCCAGTCCTTTTCCGCCGACCGGATCGCGTGATGACCTCCAACTCCCGTATCGAAGCACTCTCCCGCGAACCACTCGTCGTCATCGGCGCCCCCGCGAAGGCCTTCCGCGGCACCGGCAAGTCGCTCCGCGACATCCTCGGCCAACGAGAGATGCTCTCGCTCCTCGTGCGTCGCGACCTGAAGGCACGCTACAAGGACAGTGCGCTCGGCTTCGTCTGGTCCCTCGTCAGGCCCCTCACCCAACTGCTCATCTACTACGTCGTCCTGGGGCAGTTCCTCGGTGCCGCGAGGGGCATCCCCGACTTCGCGATCTACGTCTTCACCGGGCTGACGGCGTACACGCTCTTCAGCGAGATCGTGGCCGGCTCCACGAGTTCGATCGTCGGCAACAGCGGACTCATCAAGAAGGTCTACATCCCCCGCGAGGTCTTCCCCCTCGCGAGCGTCGGTGCGGCTTTGTTCAACTTCTGCATCCAGTTCGCCATCCTGCTCGCAGCCACCCTCGTCCTCGGCAAGTTCCCCCTCACCGGCGAATTGATCTTCCTGGTGCCGGCGCTCCTGGTCATCGTCGTCTACGGAACGGCGCTCGGGTTGGTTCTCTCCGCCCTCAACGTCTACCTGCGTGACGTCCAGTACCTCATCGACGTCGGCTTGATGGTGTTGCTCTGGGCGTCGCCGATCGTCTACGCATGGTCCCAGGCGAAGAGCGTCCTGGGCAGTGGACTGCTCCTGCAGATCTACACCGACAACCCCCTGACCCTCTCGGTCCTGTCGTTGCAGCGAGCCATCTGGACGGCCGGCCACGACACCGTCGCCTACCCCGAGCACCTGATGCTGCGTCTGCTCGTCGCCCTCGCGGTGGGCCTGCTGCTGCTGTTCGGGGCACAGCGAGTCTTCTCCCGACTGCAGGGCAACTTCGCCCAGGAACTGTGAGCGCCATGAGCAACGACGACATCCTCAGCACACCTCCGCGCCCGGCCGTCGAGGCGCCCGACGTGATCGTCGTGAAGGGCGTGTCGAAGAGGTTCACCGTCCGCAAGGACAACTCGCTCAAAGAACGCCTGGTCACCCTCGGCAAGATGGGTCGACGTCACCGACAGGACTTCTGGGCCCTCAACGACGTCGACGTCAGCATCCAGGCGGGCACGACGGTGGGACTCATCGGCCAGAACGGCTCAGGCAAGAGCACGCTCCTCAAGGCGATCGGCGGCATCATCCAGCCGACGACCGGCACGGTGTCCCGCCGCGGACGGTTGGCGGCCTTGCTCGAACTCGGCGCGGGCTTCCACCCCGACCTGACGGGACGCGAGAACGTCTACCTGAACGCCGCCCTCCTCGGCCTCACGCGTCGCGAGACCGAGGACCGTTTCGACGACATCGTGACGTTCTCGGGCATCGGCGACTTCATCGACACCCAGGTGAAGTTCTATTCGTCCGGCATGTACGTCCGGTTGGCCTTCGCGGTGGCGGTGCACACCGACCCCGACGTGCTCCTCGTGGACGAGGTGCTGGCGGTCGGCGACGAGGCGTTCCAGCGGAAGTGCCTGGACAAGATCCGTTCGTTCCAGGCCGAGGGCCGGACGATCATCATCGTCACGCATTCGCTCGCCCAGGTCCAGGAACTCTGCACCCGCGCGGTCTTCCTGAACAAGGGCACGGTGATGTTCGACGGCGAGCCGAACGACGCGGTGGCCATGTTCCGCGACCTCCTCGAGGATCGGCGCCAGACGGAAGCGGAGCAGGCCCACGACCCCCTCGTCGGCTCGGGTCACGTCACGAACGTCTCCGTCGCGGCGTCCGGCCGGGTCGGCGACACCCGCATCCTGCCCGGGGACGATCTCGAGGTCACGATGGAGTTCGAACACGCGACCGGCATGGACGACTGGATCGCAGCGCTGCAGATCAACAGCGCATCCGGTCAGGTGGTCTACGGGACGACGAGCACGCGCATGGGCATCGACCTGTCCCGGTTGCAGGGCACCCGCAGGCTGAAGTTCGTCCTCAAGGACGTCGCGTTCGGTGAGGGCAAGTACTTCGTCAACGCCTCACTGATGGACCCCCGAGGTGTGCACGTCCACGACCTGCCCCAGGGAGCCTCTTTCGACGTGCCGGCCTACGCGCTGGCGGTCGGCACGGTCCATGCCGAACCCGAACTCGTCCAGCTCTGAGGTCCCGACGACCCTCGTCGTCGTCGTCAACTGGAACAACGCAGATCTGACGTCTCGGTGCGTCGCCGCGCTCGACCGCGAAGCGGCCGCACCCGAGGGAGCCGACTTCGAGGTCCTCGTCGTGGACAACGGTTCTGACGACGACTCGGTGGATCGTCTGCGAGACGGAACGACCGGTGACCGCCTCCTGGCCCTCACGCGCAACGGCGGCTTCGCAGCGGGGGTGAACGCGGCCATCCGGCATCACCCCGCGGATCGCTACGTGCTCGTCAACAACGACGCGGTCCCCGCTCCGGGGTTCGTGAGTGCACTGGTGGCGCACGTCGACGCGGCGCCGACCGCCGTCGCCGCGGTCACCGCGCGCCTCGAACTCGAAGGGCGATTCGTTCAGGTGCCGACCACGGCCGGACGACCCGACGACTTCGTCGCCGCGAACGGTTCCCGCTGGCGTCGAGACGACCACGGCCGCACGCTGGTGAACTCGACCGGTGCTGTCGTCGACCGATCAGGCAACGGACGGGATCGCGACTGGTTGGTCCCCCGGGAGGCCGTGACCGGCGGGCGGGACGTGTTCGGTTTCTCGGGTGGAGGCGTCCTGCTGCGAGCGTCCGCCCTCGAGGACGTCGGTCTCTTCGACGAGAGTCTCTTCATGTACTACGAGGACACCGAGCTCAGCTGGCGGCTGGCGGAACGCGGTCACGTCGTGCATCACGAACCGGCTGCCGTCCTGGTCCACCGCCACTCCGCCTCCTCGGGCACGACGTCGTGGACGTTCGTCTTCCACAACGCTCGCAACCGCATCAAGGTCGCGGTGTGGCACGCGTCGGTGACAACGGTCGTGCGAGCCGTCCTGCGGACCCTCGTCCGCGTCCTGACCACGACGGCCCGCCGATCCCCCGACGCGCCCGCGGTCCGGGCGGCCCTCCTCGCGTCGTTGACGGGACTCCCCGCCGACCTGCGGCACCGTCGCGAGCTGGCTCGTCGTGCGACGTACCGACGTCGGGACATCGACCTGACGACCGGACTGCGCCGACCAGGCGTCCCAGGCCGCTGAGGGCGGGCCGGTCGGACGCTCGACGGTATGCTGGACGACGGTTCATCGAGTCAGTCAGCGAAGGGCGGCGTGTGCCTCACTACTCCGTTCTCATCGACGGCACGGCCATGCCGGTCGACCTGGGAGGCGTGGGCCGTTACGTCGAGGGTCTCCTCGGAGCCCTGGACCCCCTCGACCTCGACCTCGCGATCGTGGTCCGCCCCGAGCACCGGCAGCACGTCAGCGACGTCGCTCCCGGTGCGAACGTCGTCGTGGGTCCACGGTGGCTGCGGACGAAACCACTCCGCTTCGTGTGGGAGCAGCTCGGGTTGCCCGCTCTCGCCAGACGCCTGGGCAGCGACGTCGTGCATTCGCCGCACTACACGTTCCCTCTCCTCCGGCGTCGGGGGTCCGTGGTGACGCTTCACGACGCGACGTTCTTCAGCGACCCCCAATGGCACTCCGTGACCAAGCGCCTCTTCTTCACGGCCTGGACCCGCCTCGCACTCGGTTCGGGACGACCCTGCGTCGTGCCGAGCGACGCGAGCGCCCGAGAGTTCCGGCGACACGTCCAGCGAGTGCGGTCGACTCTGACCACGACGGCACTCGGCGTCGACTTCGAGGTCTTCCACGCGCCCGGGCCGGACGAGACCGCCGCGTTCCGAGCCGCCCACGGACTGTCCGACTCCGAGCGGTGGGTGGCGTTCCTCGGGACCATCGAACCCCGGAAGAACGTCGGGCCCCTCGTCCGAGCCCATGAGCGACTCCGGCGCGAACGCGAAGACGTCCCGACCCTCCTCATCTCAGGGGCACGCGGTTGGGACGACGACGCGGTCGCCGAACTCGACCGCGTCGAAGCGCAGGGTGCGGTGCGCGAACTGGGCTACCTCCCCCTCGAGCAGCTCCGCAGCCTCCTCGGCGCCGCCGAGTTCGTCGTGTACCCGAGTTCGGGCGAAGGCTTCGGCCTGCCCGTCCTCGAGGCTCTGGCCTGTGGCGCCTGCGTGCTCACCACCGACCGCCTGTCCCTGCCCGAGGTGGCGGGAGACGCGGCCGACTACACCGAGCCCGACGAGGACGCTCTGCTCGACGCCCTGCGGCGCCTGGTCTCCGACCGTGCTCGGCGCGACGAGTTGCGCGACCGGGCGATTCCCCGAGCCCGCCTCTTCACCTGGGCCGCGACGGCCGACGCGACCCTCGAGGCGTATCGCGAGGCTGCCGCGTGACGGCGCGGATCGCGGTCGTCACGGTCACCTTCGACACGGGTGAGACCTTGAGGCCTCTGCTCCAGAGCATCCCGGCCGCCGCCTCCGTCCCGGTCGTGACGGTCGTGAGCGACAACGGGTCGAGAGACGTCGACCTCGTGCGCTCCATCGCCACCGAGCACGGTGCCCGGTTCGTGGTGTCCGGTCAGAACCTCGGATACGGCGGCGGCATCCGCTACGGTCTCTCGACGATCGACGAGGACGTCGAGTTCGTGCTGGTGACGAACCCGGACGTCGTACTCGAAGCAGGGTCCATCGATCGCTTGCTCGCCGCTGCCGATCGACTCCCCCTCGGCGGCTCGTTCGGCCCACGGATCGTCGACGAGGCCGGTGACGTGTATCCCTCCGCTCGGCGGCTCCCCTCACTCCGGACGGGGATCGGCCACGCCGCGTTCTCCCGGGTCTGGCCGCACAACCCCTGGAGCCAGAGCTATTGGGCGGCGCGCGAGACGACCGCCGAACGAACGGCCGGCTGGCTCTCCGGCGCCTGCGTCCTGGTGCGGCGCACCGCTTTCGACGCGATCGGTGGATTCGACGAGGGGTACTTCATGTACTTCGAGGACGTCGACCTCGGCGCACGACTGGGCCGCGCCGGTTGGGACAACGTCTACGTGCCCGACGCCGTCGTCATGCACAGCGGCGCTCATTCCACCTCGAGCAATGCCAAGACCATGGAGCGCGTGCACCACGCGAGCGCCTACAGGTACTTGTCGCGACGCTATCGCGGCCCCCTGCTCTGGCCGGTGCGGTTGGTCCTCCGCGTCGGCCTGCGCGTCCGAGGCTGGTGGGTGACTCGATGAGCATTGCTTCACGGGCACTGTCCCGTCTCCGGCACGAGGCGCGTCGCGCAGCGCGGCGACTCGTCGATGCCGCCGGCCAGGGAGAGCGTCTGTCACTCGTGCTCGCCCGTCGGAGAACGCTGTCCACCCTCGAAGCGGGCGGATGGCACGAGCGCCTGCTCGCGGTGCTCGAAGGAGGGGTGACGTCGACGAGGTCTGCTCGATGGACGGCGCCCGACGACGACTCCATCCCGCTCGTCATGTGCCTGTGGAACAGGCCCGAACGGATCCACGACATCGTCACGATGCTCGAGCGACTGGACCCGGCCCGCCCGGTCCGGGTGCTGCTCTGGAACAACGATCTCGCCCTGAGGGCGGAGTACGCCTGGCTCGACGATCACGTGCCCTCGGGCTCGCTCCGCAGCGTCGACGTCGTGCACAGCCCGACCAACCTCGGCGGGCTCGCACGGTTCGTCGCGATCCGCCTGCTGCGCAACGGTGGTTACGAGGGTCCCGTGGTCATGCTCGACGACGACCAGGACGTCCGCCCGTCGTTCGTGGACGACCTCTTGGCAGACCACTCCCCTCGACGCATCGCTGCCTGGTGGGCGTTCGACTTCGGTCCGTCGTACTGGGATCGCGTCCAGATCTCGGTAGGCAGCATCGCGGACCACGGAGGCACGGGAGGCACGATCGTGGACGCGTCGCTGGTGGACGACGACCGGTTCTTCCTGTCGCTCCCGGAGCGCTACGCATTCTTGGAGGACCAGTGGATGTCGCACTACGCTCGCACGCTCGGCTGGACGATCGTCAAGGCCGACACAGAAATCGGCTTCGTCCTCGAGCACAAGAACCAATACCACGGGTTGCATGAACGCAAGGACGAGTTCCACCGAGGACTCGAGGATGGTTCGTTCCCGATCGGACCCGAGATCGGGTCGTCGGCCAAGGGGCGTCGTCAGGGTCGGTTGAACCCCAGGCCGCCCCACCCCGCACACGCAGCGGGCGCGTAGCCGACTCGCTCGACAGGGCCGCTCGGGCCCCCGACGAGGACGAAGGTCGAGGGCCGAGCTGCCGGCGGCGGCTCGGCCCTCTCCGTGGTCAGGCCTTGAGGAGATTCTGGAGGTAGACGCCGTAGCCGCTCTTGGCCAGGGGCGCCGCCAACGCAGCGAGGTCCTCGTCATCGATCCAGGCGTTCCGCCAGGCGATCTCCTCGATGCACCCGATCTTGTGGCCCTGACGGTCTTCGATGACACGGACGTACTCCGATGCCTGCATCATCGATTCGAAGGTACCGGTGTCGAGCCACGCGGTCCCTCGATCGAGCACCTGCACCTGCAGTTCGTCCGCCTCGAGATAACGCTCGTTGACCGTCGAGATCTCGAGCTCCCCCCGGGCGCTCGGCTCGATCGTCTTGGCGATCTCGATGATCTTGTTGTCGTAGAAGTAGAGGCCGGGCACGGCGTAGTTGCTCTTCGGAGCGAGCGGCTTCTCTTCGATCGACACGGCTTTGAACGACTCGTCGAACTCGACGACGCCGTAGGCCTTCGGATCGGCCACGTGGTAAGCGAAGATGGTCGCACCGCTGACGTCCGCGTTCTTCTTCAGATTCGACCCCAAGCCGACCCCGTGGAAGATGTTGTCCCCGAGCACGAGAGCGACGCTGTCGTCGCCGATGAAGTCCTCACCGATGATGAACGCCTGGGCCAAGCCGTCGGGCGAGGGCTGGACGGCGTACTGGATGTCCATGCCGAGCTGCGAGCCGTCACCGAGCAGGGCACGGAACTGGTCGTTGTACTCGGGTGTCGTGATGATGAGCACTTCTCGGATACCAGCCATCATGAGCGTCGACAAGGGGTAGTAGATCATCGGCTTGTCGTAGATGGGCATGAGCTGCTTCGAGATGCCCTTGGTGATGGGCCACAGGCGCGTACCGGACCCGCCGGCGAGGATGATCCCCTTCACGTCAGACGCCCTTCTCGAGGGCGGACGCCCCGTCGAGCGAGTCGTAGAACGCCCGCATGTCGGACCAGGTGGGCAGCAGCCCTGCCTCGGCCGCCTCAGAGAGAGAGGGCGCGTCGGTGTCCTTGGCAGACAGCAACGGTTCTCCGGCTTCGTCGGGGAAGACCAGGCCGATCTCGGGATCGAGGGGGTCGATGCCGTGCTCCCTGTCGGCGTTGAACGTGTCGGTGACCAGGTAACTCACCGTCGCGTCGTCGCTCAAGGCGACGAAAGCGTGCCCGAGCCCCTCGGCCAGGTAGATGGCACGGCGGTCGACGTCGTCGAGGAGGACCGTGTCCCACTGACCGAACGTCGCGGAACCGACACGGATGTCGATGACGTAGTCGAGCACCGCACCGTGCGTGGCGGTCACGTACTTCGCTTGCCCTCGAGGCACGTCGGCGAAGTGGATGCCACGGACGACGCCCTTCTTCGACACCGACGTGTTGGCCTGACGCAGGTCGATCGGATGACCGACGACGTCGGCCAACTTGTCGAAGCGGTACCACTCGAGGAACACGCCACGGTCGTCGCCGAACTGCTTCGGAGTGATCTCGTAACTGTCTGGGATCTTGAGTTCGCGGATCTGCACCCGGGCAGCCTACCAAGCCGGATGGATGCGGTCGCGGGAGGAGCGAGCGGGAGCACGACGAGGCTCCCGACGGGGGGGGCGATCAGCGGCCCGACCAGTCGGCGCCCGTCTTCAGTTCGGTCCGCGGGATGCCGAGGGAGGCGATGAGATCGTAGAACCCGGCGGCGTTGATGTTGCGCGGAGCCAAGCCGACGGCCCGCAGCGCGACCACCGTCGATTCGGTCGTCACGTGGCGGATCATGCGCGGGGCGACGACGCAGACGTAGCCGCGGCCGACCTCGGGAAGGCTGTCTGGGCAGTGGAGGACGATCATGGAGTTCCTTTCTCGAGACGCTCAGCGGCGCCAGTAGTCGGAGTCGCCGGTGATGGCGGTTCGAGGGACGGAGAAGGCGTCCACCAGGAGGTAGAAGTTCTGCCGGCCGACCTCGTAGTAGGGCACTCCCACGACCCGGAGGGCGTTCACCTTGTCGATGGTCGTCAGGTGCCGGAGGGAACGGAATCCGAGCAACGCCGTGTACCCGGTGCCGACGCCGTCCAGCGCCTCCGTCGCCCGGACGGTGACGAGGCCGCTGTCGCCCTGGACGGCACCCGCGGGCCCGGCATAGGCACCCACGTAGTCGAAGTGCCAGGGCTCGGGTCGGGAGAACGTGTTGCCCGTGGGACTCCACCCGTACGACGGAGCGTTGGCGTCCATCCACCGCTTGGCCACGCTGCCGGCCTGATCGACCCCGGCCCCGAAGTCGCAGGAGATGCCCCAACCGTGGTTCGACGTGCCCGGGTAGGCGGCCAGGTTGCCGGTGCCCGCCTGGTAGCGGTTCCAGTAGTCGACCTGCCGCTCGTAACTGCGATAGCCCTCGGTGATCGTGAGGGATCGTCCTACGGCGCTGCGGAAGGCGAGGCTCAGGGAGAGGTACTGACGGGCCGCGTCGTCCCGGAGGTACCCGGAGCCGGCCACGGACGCCTGGACGGGCGACATCAGCGCTGCGGGGACCTTGCCGTTCGTCTGGCCACCCCAGGCCTGCAGCGCGGCGGCCGCCAAGGCCTCGGCCACGGTGTCCACGCCCGCCGTCGTCTCACCGAGTTGAACAGCGGCGGCCGCCCGCTCGGGCCTCGACAAGGCGGTAGCCGCGGCGACCGCACCGGCGACGCCGACACCGAGCAGGAGGCCACGGCGATCGAGGGAGGGAGCCCCGGAGGGCAGACCTCTGGAGTCGGATTCGTCTAGGGGCATGCGACGACGTTCGCACGAGCGACGCCGACGGTCCAGACCTTTCTCCCCGGGTCGTGTCGTCCCCCGGGCCGTGTACCCCGGTTTTCCGGCGCTCCCGAGGATCGCTTCCCCCCACGACTGGGGGCAGTCGACGGGATCGACCGTCCCGCCTGCTGTCGACCACCGTCACAGCCGCGGCGCTTCCGGAGACCTCCCGAAGGCGAGCGACCGGTCCGATATGATGGCTCGACCGCCTGCGATCGACCCCAAGGGACCACTGTGAAAATTCTCGTCACCGGTGGAGCCGGCTTCATCGGCTCCAACTTCGTCCGCCGTACCCTCGAAGACGCCTACCCGGGCCTCGAAGGGGCCGAGGTCGTCGTCCTCGACGCGCTCACCTACTCGGGCAACGAGGCCAACCTGGCGAGCGTCGCCGACTCCCCCCGTTACACGTTCGTCAAGGGCGACATCCGTGACGGTGCCCTGCTCGACACGCTCTTCCCCGAGGTCGACGCCGTGGTCCACTTCGCGGCGGAGTCCCACGTCGACCGCTCGGTCCGCGACGCCTCGATCTTCGTCGAGACGAACGTGCTGGGAACGCAGCAGCTGCTCGACGCCGCCCTGCGCAACGACCTGAAGCGCTTCGTGCACGTCTCGACCGACGAGGTCTACGGCTCCATCGCCGAGGGCTCCTGGGCCGAGGACCGACCGCTCGAACCGAACTCGCCCTACTCCGCCTCGAAGGCCGGGAGCGACCTGCTCGCGCGCAGCTACCACCGCACGCACGGGCTGAACGTCTCCATCACGCGCTGCAGCAACAACTACGGCCCCTACCACTTCCCCGAAAAGGTCATCCCGCTCTTCGTCACGAACCTGATCGACGACGTGCACGTGCCGCTCTACGGCGAGGGCAACAACATCCGGGACTGGCTGCACGTCGACGACCACACCCGTGGCATCGCCATGGTCCTCGTCAACGGTCGCGCCGGAGAGATCTACAACATCGGCGGCGGGACCGAGCTCACCAACAAAGAGCTCACCGAGATGCTGCTCGAGGCCACCGGCAAGGACTGGTCGTACGTCGACCGCGTCCAGGACCGTCTGGGCCACGACCTGAGGTACTCCGTCGACATCTCGAAGATCCGGGACGAGCTCGGCTACGAGCCCCAGGTGCCGTTCGAGAAGGGTCTCGCCGACGTCGTCCAGTGGTACCGCGACAACCGCGAGTGGTGGCAGCCGCTCAAAGAGCGCGCCGCCCTCTGATGGCCGCCCCTCAGAACTCGAAGTACCTCGTCACCGGGGCCCGGGGGATGCTCGGCACCGACCTGCTCGAAGCGCTCTTCGGACGTGACGTGACGGTCCTCGGCCGCGCGGACCTCGACGTGACCGACCGGGACGCCGTGTTCGCCGCCGTTCGGGGACACGACGTCGTCATCAACGCCGCCGCGTACACCGCCGTGGACGCGGCCGAGACCGACGAAGAGACCGCACTGGCCGTCAACGGCACCGCCGCCGGTCTGCTGGCCGAGGCGACGGCCTCCGTCGGGGCAAAGCTCGTCCAGGTCTCGACCGACTACGTCTTCGACGGCGACGCCACCACGCCCTACGCCGAGGACGCCACGATCGCGCCGGTCAGCGCCTACGGCCGCACCAAGGCCGAGGGAGAGAAGCTCGCCCTCGCCGCCAACCCGGAGGGCACCTTCGTCGTGCGCACGGCGTGGCTGTACGGTGCCCACGGGGGCAACTTCGCGAAGACGATGGTCAAGCTCGCAGGCTCGCACGACACCGTCAAGGTCGTCGACGACCAACTCGGTCAGCCGACGTGGACGGCCGACCTCGCTGCCCAGATCGTCGCGCTGCTCGACTCCGACGCTCCGGCCGGCGTGTACCACGGCACCAACTCCGGCAGTACGAGCTGGTTCGAGTTCGCCCGGGCCGTCTTCGACGAAGCCGGACTCGATCCGGCCAGGGTCTTGCCGACGGACAGCTCCACATTCGTACGTCCCGCGCCGAGACCGAGCTACAGCGTCCTCGGCCACGACGCATGGGGACGGGCCGGACTGGCGCCCATGCGTCCGTGGAGAGAAGCGCTGGCCGAGGCCGCGAGCAGGGGAGTGTTGCAGACCGATGACCACGCTGCGAGTAGTCGTTGACCAGATCCTGGCTCCCATCCCCGGAGGCATCGGGCGCTACACGGAAGAGTTGACCCGGGCCCTCGTCGAGACGGCTCCCCGCGGCTGCGACGTCGAGGGCGTCGTGGCGGCCCACCCGCAGACCGACTACGACCGGTTGACGGACCTGCTCCCGGGGCTGTCCCGCGTCGCCAAGTCGCCACTCGGTCGCCGCGAGTTGTCGCTGGCGTGGCAGGGCGGCGTCGTCGGTCTTCCCGGCCGGGGGATGGTCCACGCGACCAGCCTGCTCGCTCCCCTCTACCGTCACGACCGCGCACTCGACCCGGGAACGCAGACCGTCGTCACGATCCACGACACGGTGCCGTGGACCCACCCCGAGACCCTCACCCCTCGTGGCGTCCGCTGGCACAAGGCGATGACCAAGCGCGCCTTCAAGCACGCCGACGGCGTCGTCGTACCGACGCACAACGTCGCACGCGAGCTCTCCGAGTTGTTCCCCTTCGGCGACCGCCTGCGCGTCATCGGCGGCGCCGTGAGCCCCAAGCTCGCCGTCCCCGCGGACGCCGACGAGGTCGCCGATGCCCTGGACCTTCCCGAGCGGTACGCCCTCAGCGTCGGCACCCTCGAACCGCGCAAGGGCATCGAGCCCCTCATCCAGGCCCTCGCACACCCCGACGCCCCCGACCTGCCTCTGCTGATCGTCGGCCCCGAGGGATGGGGAGACCTGAAGGTGGCCGACCTGGTCGCCGCGGCAGGGCTCCCCGCCCACAAGGTCCGCACGATGGGCTTCGTGTCGGACGAGCAGCTCGCCGTCCTGTTGCAGCGCGCGGCCGTCTTCGTGTTCCCCAGTCTCGCCGAGGGATTCGGGCTGCCCGTCGTCGAGGCGTTCAGCCTGGGCACTCCCACCATCGTCTCGGATGCCCCCGCCCTCCTCGAGGTCGCAGCGGACGCGGCCGTCAGCGTGCCGCGGGAAGACTCCGCCGGCTACCCGGAGCGCCTCGCCCAGGCCATGTTCCAGGTCGTCTCCGACGTCGAACTGTCGACACGTCTCGGCATCGCCGGAATCGACCGGGCGCGCGCCTTCAGCTGGCGGGACTCGGCCGACAAGGTGTGGCAGCTGCACGCCGACCTCTGAGGAACCCGGAGGCACGGGTCACGACGCGCGTGACCCGCGCGGCAGAGGGGCGCCTCCTCACCCGTTCCGCTTCCGCAGACCGGCCTCGACGCACGGCCTGAGACGGGTCGTCAGGGTGCGGTGACGGACGTCGTGGCCTGCGCCACGGCGGTGCGCATCGCGTCGTAGTCCGGGTAGACGTTGTCATAGGTGGGCGGCACGAGTTCGAGACTCGTGATCTGCTGCGACTTCGCCTTGACGGCCAGGTCGACGAAGGCGGCCAGGGCACCCTGCGGGATGTCGGTGTCGACGGTCTGCACACCGGCCGACGCGACGGCCTGGAACTTCGAGAGCACCGTCGCCGGCTGGAACTGGGACAGGAGCGCCTGCTGCACCTCGCGCTGACGAGCCATGCGGTCGTAGTCGCTGGTGCCGTGCCGCGCCCTGGCGTACCAGAGGGCGTGGTACCCGTCGAGCTTCTGCTCGCCGGGCTCGATCCAGCCGTCGACGTTGATCGGCTGACCGTTGCCGTCCACGCCTCCGTTGATCGGGATGCGCTGCTGCACGTCGACCTGGATGCCGCCGAGCGCGTCGATGAGGTCGACGAAGCCCTGCATGTCGATGAGGGCGTAGTACTGCACCGTCAGGCCCGTGATGCCCTCGACGGCGTCGCGCATCGCCTCGACCCCGGGGTTGCTTCCCCTCGACTCGGCATCGGGGTAGAGGTCGGGATGCTCTTCCCCGTAGGTGTACAGGAAGCTCACGAGGCAGTCGTCACCGCAGTCGTAGCCGTCGGGGTACTCGCCGTACAGCGGCGATCCCGCGACGAAGGGCGCGTCGTACAGGTTCCGCGGGATTCCCACGATGGTGGTCGCACCGGTCTCGGCGTCGATGCTGGCGACCGAGATGCTGTCGGGACGCAGACCCGTGCGGTCGGCCCCCGCATCACCGCCGAGCAACATGATGTTGTAGCGACCGTCCACAGGAGGCGCGGCGTCGGCCCTCGAGGTGAAGAGACTGTTCAGCAGACCGTGCTGCACCCCGGCGAGGTAGGCCCCGTAGGCGGCGGGCCCGACGGTCACCACCATCAAGAGCACCATCGCTCCGGCGAGGAATCCTCGCGCCGAGGGGGCCGTCCGGACGATGCGGGCCAAGCGCAACGTGTCGACGGTCAGCACCACCCACAACACCGCGTAGTACGCGAGGAAGACCTGGACGATCGTCAGGGCGACGACGTTGGTCGCGATCTCGATCAGGGGCGAGCGGAAGGCGAACGCCAGGACGATGACGACGACCGCGACCGCCCAGAAGACCAGGGTGGAGGCGAGCCCCCACCGGCCGAGTCGGCGGCTGCCCGCGAGCACCTGGGCCGAGCCGGGCACGACCACGTTCAGCAGGACGAGCACCCACGCTCGCTTCGTCATGAAGGGCTCGGAGGTGGCGTCGGGGTGACGCACGGGCAGGGACGTGCTCACAGTGATCGGCGCAGGTCGGCGTTCTTCTGCTCGACCAGACCGGCGAGGGACTCGGCGTGACGGGCCAACCGCTCGGCGACGGCCGGGTCGTGCGTGCCGATGATGCGGGCCGCGAGCAGGCCGGCGTTGACCGAGCCACCGATCGACACGGTCGCGACGGGGATGCCCGCCGGCATCTGCACGATCGAGAGCAACGAGTCCAGACCGTCGAGCTTGGCCAGCGCGACGGGCACGCCGACCACGGGCAGGGTCGTCACCGAGGCGATCATGCCGGGCAGGTGCGCTGCTCCCCCGGCCCCGGCGATGACGACGGAGATCCCCCGACCGGCGGCGTCTCGACCGAAGGCGATCATCTTGTCGGGCGTGCGGTGCGCCGAGACGACCTCGACCTCGTGCGGGATGCCCAGCTCGGACAAGATCGTCGACGCGCCCTGCATGGTGGGCCAGTCGCTGTCGGAGCCCATGACGATCGCGACCTTCGCGGGCACGGCGGGGTCGTTCGGGCGCACGTCGGTGCTCTTCGGGTCGGACACGGACTAGAGGATAGCCGTCAGTCGGTGAAGAACTCGACAGCGGCGCGCGCCCGGAAGACGGCCTCGTCGAGGTCGTCGCCGACCACGGTGACGTGACCGACCTTGCGACCGGGCCGCGGCTCCTTGCCGTAGTCGTGGACCTTGACCGCCGGCTGGTCGGCCATGAGAGCGGGGAGACGGCCGGCCATCGACCCGGTCGCCGGTCCGCCGAGCACGTTCAACATGACGCTCCACGGGCGGTGGCAGTCCGTGTCGCCCAGGGGCAGGTCGAGCACGGCCCGGAGGTGCTGTTCGAACTGGCTCGTGGTCGACCCGTCGATCGTCCAGTGGCCGGTGTTGTGCGGCCGCATGGCGAGTTCGTTGATCAGCAGGCGCTCGTCAGTCGTCTCGAAGAGCTCGACGGCCAGGACCCCGGTGACGTCGAGCCGCTCGGCCACCGTCCGGGCGATCTCGTCGGCCAGGTCGGCCAGGCGACCGGCACTCGAGGGCGCCGGGGCGAAGACCTCGGAGCAGACCCCGTCGCGTTGGACGGTCTCGACGAGAGGCCACGGGACGATGTCGCCGCTCGGCCGACGGGCCACGAGCTGCGACAGCTCACGCCGGAACTCGACGAGCTCCTCGACGAGGAGCGCACCTCCGTTGCCGTCCTCGGCCAGGGCTCCGAACCAGTCGTCGGCTTCGTGCGCGGCCGAGACCACGCGCACGCCTTTGCCGTCGTAACCGCCCCGCGCGGTCTTGACGACCGCCCGGCCTCCGTGGTCGGCGAGGAACGCCTCGAGCTCGGAGGCGTCGTGGACGGCCGCCCAGTCCGGGACGGGCAGCCCGAGCTCGGTGAGCCGCTGACGCATGACGATCTTGTCCTGCGCGACGGCCAGCGCGGACGGCCCGGGATGCACGGGCACGCCCGCGTCGACGAGGGCGGTCAGGACCTGCTGGGGAACGTGCTCGTGGTCGAAGGTGACCACGTCGACCGTGCGGGCGAAGTCGAGGACGACGTCGACGTCGTGGTAGTCACCCACCTGTGTGGTCGCCAGCCTGGCCGAACTGCCTTCGGCCTCGGCGAGGACGCTGATCTCGATGCCGAGGTGCACGGCGGGCGGGATCATCATGCGGGCGAGCTGGCCGCCACCGATCACGCCGACACGGTTTGCCATCTGGTCCTCTTCCTGTCGTGCTCCGGGCGTCACCGGGAGAGGACGGGCTCATCCGTCGGCTTCCGGCTCGAACCATCTTGCCCGATGGTCGACCTGGCCGTCGCGAGGCTACGGTCGCCCGAGCCCCCGGAATTCGAACCCGGCCTCGCGCCATTCGGCGGGGTCGAACACGTTGCGCGCGTCGACGATGCGTCGCCGGGAGACGAGGGCGGCGACGTCGGCCGGACGCAGCGCCTTGAACTGCGTCCATTCGGTGAGGACCAGCACGAGCTCGGCGTCGCGGAGGGCGGTGGGGACGTCCCCGACGTAGGTGAGGTCGGGAGCCAGCCGGGCGGCGGTCTCGTTGGCCTCGGGGTCGTGGACGACCACGTCGGCCCCGGCGGCGTGCAGTCGTCGGGCGACGTCGAGGGCCGGCGAGTCGCGGACGTCGTCGCTGTCGGGCTTGAACGCCACCCCGAGGACGGCGACGCGCGCACCGCGCACCTCGCCGAGCAACTCGCCCGCAAGCTCGACGACGCGGTCGCGGCGGCGCAGGTTGACGGCGTCGACGTCGGCGAGGAAGTCCAGGGACTCGAGCCCCAACTCGCGCGATCGGGCCCGGAACGCCCGGATGTCCTTCGGCAGGCACCCGCCGCCGAAGCCGAGGCCGGCGTTGAGGAACCGGCGGCCGATGCGGGCGTCGTGCCCGATCGCGTCGGCCAGCTGCGTCACGTCCGCACCGGTGGCCTCGGCGATCTCGGCCATCGCGTTGATGAACGAGATCTTCGTCGCGAGGAACGCGTTGGCCGAGACCTTCACCAGTTCGGCCGTCGCGTACCCGGTCACGAGCCGGGGCGTGCCCGTCGCCAGAGCCGTCGCGTAGACCTCGTCGAGCACGGCCGTCGCCCGCTCACCGGCGTCACCGTCGGGCACTCCGTAGACGAAGCGGTCGGGCGCGACGGTGTCGGCCACGGCGAAGCCCTCGCGGAGGAACTCGGGGTTCCAGGCCAGGTCGGCCCCGGAGGAGGCGCGGACCAGATCGGCGAGTCGGCTCGCGGTGCCGACGGGAACGGTGGACTTGCCCACCACGAGGTCGCCGTCGGCGAGGTGGGGCAAGAGCCCCTGGACCGCGGCGTCGACGTAGGTGAGGTCGGCTGCGTCGCTGCCCGGGGTCTGCGGGGTGCCGACGGCGACGAAGTGGACCTGCGAACCGGCGGCGTCGGCCGGGTCGGTCGAGAACCGCAGTCGCCCCGAGTCGAGGGCCCGGCGGAGGGCCTCGGGCAGGCCGGGTTCGAAGAACGGGGCGTGACCCGACGAGAGCAGGGCGATCTTGCCCGGGTCGACGTCGATGCCGACCACGTCGTGCCCGAGGTCGGCCATGCACGCGGCGTGCACGGCTCCGAGGTAACCGCAACCGATGACTGAGATTCGCATTGTAATATCCTATATCACGCGAGCCGGATCAGATGACCCGGTCGTCGCCCCATGAGGTGGTGTCGGCGTGTCCGACGGACTGCTCGTGTTGGCGACGCTGCGCGACGCTGTTGAGGTTCGACTCCATCAGGTCGTGCAGGGTCGATTGGACGAGGTCGGCCGACGGCACGTCCCAGAGGACGAGCGGACGGTCGAGGCCGGTGTTGATCAGGACGTCTCCGCTGCGGAAGGCGCTCTGCACCGAGTTCTTGCGCACCGTGAGGTCGTAGCCGCGGCTGTGGAGCAACTCTTGACGAGTGCGCACGAACAGCCCCTTGCGCACGACGAGCCGACGCGAGGTGATGACGTAGCGCTTGCCGAGCCAGATCAGCACGGGCACCAACCAGAGCAGCACGATGAGGGCGACGGCCGCACCCAGCACGACGTAGTTCTGCCAGGCGACGTCGAAGCGACCGCCGAAGTAGCCGGTCGCGGCGCAGATGCCGACGAGCCCGAGGGATGGCCAGAACAGCACGCGGGCGTGGGGACGCAGCCGCGCGACGACGTACTCGGTCGGCTGTGGTCCGTCGCTGCTCACAGGCTCATTCATACCGCAGATGCGTGACGTCACCCGAAGCGACGGCCGTCAGCCCGCCGGTCGAGGCGGAACGCACGACCAACCGGCCCGCCTCGTCGACGTCGACGGCCTCGCCCACGAGAGCCGCGCCTCCGGGGAGTTCGACGCGGACGTCGCGCCCCAGCGTCGCGCAGTGCGTGCGCACCAGCGACAGGGCCCCGCTCGCCACGGCGTCGCCCCGGGCCGCGGCGAGGTCGGCGACGAACCGGGCCAGACCGGAGACCCAGGCCGACAGCACGGCGTCGGCGAGCTCGAGAGCCGTGCCCCGCGCACCGTGCAGACCGAGCGACGTCGAGGTCGGCGTCGGCAGCTCGTCGGCCGGCACCGTGAGGTTGACCCCGGCCCCCACGACCACGGCGCTCGCGTCGGGCCTCAGCTCGGCGAGCAGGCCGCAGACCTTGCCGCCGTCCACCTGCACGTCGTTGGGCCACTTCAGCGTGACGTCGCCACCCGGGAGCAGGCCCCGGACGGAGGCGCGCATCGCGACGCCGGCGAGGAGCGGCACCCAGCCGAGCGAGTCGACCGGCAGGTCGCCGCGGCGAAGCAGGACGCTCGCCGCGAGGGATCGACCGGGCGCGGTCTCCCATCGTCGACCGAGTCGGCCCCGCCCGGCGGCCTGGTCGAGGGTCAGCCAGGTCGCCAGGTGCGGCTCGTCTACGGCGGCCAGCAGGTCGGCGTTGGTCGATCCGGTGGACTCGAGCACCACGAGACGGGGGCTGACGGACGCGCTGAGGGGGAAGTCCATCGGGTCAGCCTAGGCGGCCTCGGTTGACGACTCCTACGACGTGCGACGCCGTCCACGCGTGGAAACCTCCAACGGATGGCTGCGGGTCGGTCAGTAGAGTGAAGCGCGTGACTCCTGACTCCGCGCCACTCACCGACGCCGCGCCCGACCTGCACACCACCGCGGGCAAGCTCGCCGATCTCAAGGCCCGCTATCACGAGGCCGTGACGGCCAGCGGCGAGGCCGCGATCGCGAAGCAGCACGCCAAGGGCAAGAAGACGGCCCGCGAACGGATCGACGAGCTGCTCGACCCGGGTTCGTTCGTCGAACTCGACGAGTTCGTCCGACACCGCACCCACGCCTTCGGCATGGAGGCCAAACGGCCCTACGGCGACGCGGTCGTCACGGGCACGGGCACGATCCACGGCCGCCAGGTCGCGGTCTACTCGCAGGACTTCACCATCTTCGGCGGCTCGCTCGGCGAGGTGGCGGGCGAGAAGATCATCAAGGTCATGCAGCTGGCCCTCAAGACCGGGGTGCCCATCATCGGCATCCTCGACTCGGGCGGAGCGCGCATCCAGGAGGGCGTCGTCGCCCTGGGCAAGTACGGCGAGATCTTCCGACTGAACACGGCCGCCTCGGGCGTCATCCCCCAGATCTCGCTGATCATGGGCCCCGCGGCCGGAGGCGCGGTGTACTCCCCCGCGCTGACCGACTTCGTGATCATGGTCGACAAGACCAGCCACATGTTCGTCACCGGCCCGGACGTCATCAAGACCGTGACGGGCGAGGACGTGGGCTTCGAAGAGCTCGGCGGAGCCCTGACCCACAACAAGGTCTCGGGCGTGTCGCACTACCTGGCGAGCGACGAGGACGACGCCCTCGACTACGCCCGCGCGCTGCTCTCGTACCTGCCCGACAACAACCTGGCCGACCCGCACGTCTTCGACGTGCCGGTCGAACTCGAGACCACCGACCACGACCGCCAGCTGAACACGCTGATCCCGGACAGCCCGAACCAGCCCTACGACGTCATGACCGTCATCGACCACGTCGTCGACGACGGCGAGTTCCTCGAGGTCCAGCCGCTGTTCGCGCCCAACATCGTCGTGGGCTTCGGCCGGGTGGAGGGCCGTCCGGTGGGCGTGATCGCCAACCAGCCGTCCGCCATGGCCGGCACCCTCAACATCGAGGCCGGCGAGAAGGCCAGTCGTTTCGTACGCTTCTGCGACGCGTTCAACATCCCGATCCTCACCCTGGTCGACGTGCCCGGATACCTGCCCGGCACGGACCAGGAATGGACCGGTGTCATCCGTCGCGGAGCCAAGCTGCTCTACGCCTACGCCGAGGCCACGGTCCCGCTCGTGACGGTGATCACCCGCAAGGCGTACGGCGGCGCCTACATCGTCATGGGGTCGAAGCAGTTGGGTGCCGACATCAACCTCGCGTGGCCCACGGCCGAGATCGCCGTGATGGGCGGTCAGGGCGCCGTCAACATCCTCTACCGCAACGAGATCAAGGCGGCGGCCGAGGCGGGCGAAGACGTGGCGGCCGTGCGCACGCGACTGGCCAACGAGTACACCTACAACGTGGCGAGTCCCTTCCTCGCCGCGGAGCGGGGCGAACTCGACGGTGTCGTCGAACCGGCCGCGACCCGCGTCGCCGTCATCAAGGCACTGCGGGCCCTCAAGACCAAGCGGGCGACCCTGCCGCCGAAGAAGCACGGGAACATCCCCCTGTGAGTGGTCGCCACGCCGCCGACTCCCCCGACACGGCGGACTCCCCCACCGACCCGGTCGAGCAGCCGTCGGCTCCCCTCATCAGGGTCGTCGCCGGGGACCCGACGCCGGACGAACTGGCGGCCGTCACGGCGCTGCTCGCCGCCGTCGCGGCCGGCCGGGCCGGATCGGCGACGACGACGTCCTCCCGACCCACGACGTCGGGCTGGACGCGATCGGCCCGGGCACCCCGTCCCGTCATCACGGCCGGAGAAGGCCGCTGGCGGGGTTTCGAGGGCTGACGCCCCCGGAACGGGGGTAGACGCAGTCATCTTCCCCCACCTGTCCCCCTAAATGACGACTGCACCCGGGGCCCCGACCCACCATGCTTGCTCTTGCTAGGTGTCTCTCTCGGAGTCACACCACCAGCAGGACCACATGGGTAGTGGATTCCTGCCGGGGGGAGTCAGGGCGACATTCGGGTTGCCGCCCTGACTCAGGGTCTCGGAAGGGCCGGACGATCGTCCGGCCCTTCCCACTTCCACCCGCCCCGTCGCGAGGCTGCCTGGTGGGTGATCAGGGCGCCGAGCGAGGGATCTGCAGCCAGAGCTGCACCTCGTCGGCGTCGTCGTCCTCGTCCGCGTCGGCCGAGACGCCCCGGCCGAGGGCGCTCGACGACAGGTCCGGCGAACCGAGCCCGACGACCGTGACGGCGTCGTCTCCCCCGCCCTGGACGGTCCGGACGATGATGCGATCGGCGAGCGAGCCGCGGAGGGCCTCGGCGAGCACGGCATGGACCCGCCGCAGGTCGGTGGGCCCGAGGTCGTCGAGGCCTCCCTCGTCGAGGAGGCTGACGACGGCCCCCCGACGACGCGCCGCCATGACCTCGTGACGCACGTCGTCGTCGAGGAGGCGGCGTCCCCGGATCTCGTCCCGGATGGCCCCCTCGAGGTTCAGGCACTCCTGGCGCTCGGCCGCGGTCAGGTCGCCGTGTCGATCGACGATGGTCTGGAGCATCGGCCGTGCCGTCCGGCCCGTCTGCAGCAGCCGGTACTGCCGCTCGTTCACGTGGGCTTCCTGCGCGGCCTGCCAGTCCGCCGCCTCGTGCTCGGCGAGGATGAACTCACGCGTCTCGCGCCCGGCACGCGTGAGCGTGCTCGACATCGCGTGACTGAAGGCGACCCAGACCACGCTGCCGACGATGCCGAGGTCGGCGATCTGTTCGGCCCCGGCCCAGAGCACCCCGTGAGCCGCCATGAATCCGACCCCGAGCCAGGCGAACCCCTGGCGGCGTCTCGTCGACACGATCACCATGAGCGTGCCCACGGCCGCCACGTACCACGTGGCGTAGCCGTTCTTCACCGAGCTGTCGAGCTCGGAGGTCACGACCAGCGGGAGGACGATGCTGACGGCGAGGCAGAACGAGGCCAGCCACACGGGCATGATGACGTGGCGGCTGGGCCACAGCACGGCCACGGTCGCCGCGGCGTACAACACCATGCATGCGACGACGGGCAGCGGATCGGTGAACCGGTCCAACGAGGCCACGGCGAGGACCAGATGGTAGGCCGAGAAGACGGCGGCGAGCGAGACGATCAGCCACCGCGGCACGGAGACCCTCACGCGACGCCCTCCGGGATGCCCGTCTCGTCGGCGCGGTCGGGCGAGGGACGGGGAGCCGGTCCCCCCTCGAGGAGGGCACCGACCGGCCACTGCAGTCGCACGAGGGTTCCGCGCCCCGGTGCCGAGTCGATGGTCGCGAGTCCGCCGGCGTTGTTCAGCCTCTCGTGGATCGACACCCGGACCCCCAGACGCTCGGTCGGCACCGTCGCCGGTTCGAAGCCCTTGCCCGTGTCGCCGACCTCGACGGTCGTGAGGCCGGTCGCGTCGCGGGTGACGTCGACCCACCGCCGGACACCGGGCGCGTCCCCGGCGTGCTGGGAACTGTTCACCAGGGCCTGCACGGCGGCCGAGTAGAGGGCCTCCGCGGCGGTGGACGGGATGCCCTCGCCCTCGATCGGGCCCCGGCGCAGCTCGACCGAGACGCCCAGGTCCGACACGGCGGCCTCGATGCGGTCGACCATGCCCGTGACCGTCGTGTCGGACTCGTCGAACGGAGTCGTGCTCGCCGCCGCCGAGAGGTGGGACATCGCGTTCCGGGCCATGTTGGTCGACAGCTCACGCTCTTCGGGCGACCAGGCCCTGGCCGCCTGGATGAAGGTCGTGAGGACGCTGTCGTGCACGATGGCGTCGACCTGCACCCGTTCGAGCTCGGTGGCGTGCTCGCGGATCGCCTCGGAGTACCGCGCGACCGCGGTCGCCTGGGCCTGGTCGACGTTCGCGGCCGCCTGGCGCAGGATCACCACGAGGATCAGGACCGCACCGCCGAGCAGGATCGCGTAGACGGAGTCGAGGGTCGCGCGCTGCGGGGAGACCGCTCCGCCCGACGGCGTCAGGCGGATGAAGCCGTAGACGGCGGGGGCGACGAAGAGGTAGCCGGTCGCGATCCAGGTGGAGAACGCCGACGCGGCCGAGGCCGTGGCGACGGTGCACAGGTACCAGAGCCAGGGCACGCTCGCCTGGACCTCGCTGGGGTCGTCGACGGCCAGGGGCCAGGTGACCAGCGCGATCAGGTAGGCGATGGCGACGAAGGCCTCGACCGTCGTCACGCCGCGCTGCACGAGGCTCGCCACGACCAACGCCAGGAACCCGCCGAACATGGCCAGGCCGATCACCCAGGCCCAGGCGAGCTGCATGCTCCCGACCTGACCGATCATCCCGGGCAGGGCCTGCAGGCCGAACACGAGACCGGCCGCGGCGATGATGCGCCCCAGCACCTTGTCGAGCAGGGCACGACTGATCGGGTTGCGCGGGGGCCGGAGGGGCCCGAGCGGGAGCGGGCCGGTCAGCCGACCCTCACCGGCCATCGCCGCCGTCCGCGTCGAGCCCCGGCAGGATGCCGTCCTCGACGGCGCGACGGAGGAGGTCGACCTTAGTGGGTGCCGGGCGTCCGACCTCGACGTACTTGACGCGGATGCGGTCGAGGTACTCGCGGGCCGTCGAGTAGCCGATGCCGAGCTGTTGGGCGGCCAGCTTCAGCGGCAGACCCGAGGCGTAGAGGTGCAGGATCTCGCGCTCGCGACGGCCGAGCTGGGCCTTGGCGAAGTCGCGGTCGGCATCGATCGCGCTCGCCCACTCGAGGTTGTTGAGCACGTCGCCGCGGGCGACCGTGGCGACCGCGGCCATGACGGTCTTCGTGGCGGAGGACTTCGGGATGACGCCGGCCGCCCCCGCGGCGAGCGCCTCACGGACCGAGGCGACCCGGTCGGCGATGCTGTGCACGAGGACGGCCGACCCCGTGGCCTGGACGCGCTTGACGTTCTCGGTGACGGTCGAGCCGTCGCCGAGCGACAGGTCGAGGACGACGACGTCGACCTCGCGACCCGCGAGGTTCTCGACGAACTCCTGCACGCCGGCGGCGGTGAGGATCACCTCGAAGCCCTCGTTCTGGCACGCGGCCTGGATGCCGAGCCGCACCGACTCGTGGTCGTCGACGACGGCGACCCGCACGGGTGCAGTCTGGCGGGTGGCGATGGGGGTCTCGGTCGTGATGTCTGACACGGTGATCCTTCGGTCGGCGTGTGCCCTGGTCCCTGAATCCCGGGCGTGCACGGGGTACATCGTAACCGGACGGCGGCTCAGGCCGGCAGCAGGCGCACCACCGTCTCGACGTGGTGCGTGTTCGGGAAGAGGTCGTACGCCTGCAGGGCGTCGAGCGCGTAGCCCCGCTCGGCGAAGAGGGCCACGTCCCGGGCGAGGGCGACCGGGTCGCACGCGACGTAGACGACCTGGGCCGGGCGGAGGGCCGCGATCTCGGACACCACGTCGCGCCCGGCGCCCGAGCGGGGCGGGTCGAGCACGACCGTCGCGGCGGCGAGGCGCTCGCGCTCGGCGTCGCTCGCCTGCGACGCGGTCTGGCGCAACCAGCGCTCGACGCGTCCCGTCACGGCCGACGCGCCGATCCACTCGGCCAGGTTCTCGGACGCGTGCTCGGTGGCCCGCTCGTCGCTCTCGACGCTCGTGATGCGCGTCCCCGCACCGAACCGGTCCCCCACGGCGGCGGCGAGGAGTCCGACCCCGCCGTACAGGTCGAGGTTGGCGCCCTTCGGGTCGAAGCGCTCCGGGTCGATCATGGTCTGCACGGCGGCGGTGAGCGTGGCCGCTGCCTCGCGGTGCACCTGCCAGAAGCCGCCGTCGTCGAGCCGGAACTCGCGGTCGCCGACGACCTCGGTGATGGTCGAGCGGGCCTGCCGCCCGATGATCAGACGCGCGCCTCCGCCGCTCGGGGCGACGACGTCGACGTGTTCCTCGCCGGGGAAGGCGTCACCCAGCGGCGCCACCTCGGCGACCTCCGGCGACGCGAGCGGCAGGTCGGGCACGTGCACGACCCGGTGCGACCGAGCCGCGTACTGACCGGGACGCCCCTCGGCGTCGAGGTGCAGGCGCAGGCGCGTGCGCCACCCGGTGCCGCCGCGCTCGTCGTCGCCGGGCAGGGCCTCGACCGAGACGCGGCCGTCGGCGTCGGCGATCCCGCCCATGCGGGTCAGCGCGTCGACCACCACGCGTCGCTTCAGCTCGCGCTGGTGGCCGAGCTCGACGTGCCCGAACTCGGCGCCGCCGGCACGGTCGGTCGGATCGACCTCGAGGGCGGCCGCGCCCCACACGTGGGGCCGACGGTGCTCGCTCGCCTCGAGGACGCGCACCGTGTCGGCCCGCCAGAACGCCTTCTTGCGGTCGTCGGTGATGCGCGCCACGACCTTCTCGCCGGGCAGGGTGTCGGTCACGAACACGACCCGCCCGTCGAGTCTGGCCACCGAGATGCCCCCGTGTGCGATGCCCGTCACGTCCAGTTCGACCTCGCGGCCCAGCATGTCTCCCATGCGTCGAGTCTGGCAGGCTGGGCGGCATGACCGTCCCGCTCTACCTGGCCAGCACCTCCCCCGCCCGTCTCGCCCTGCTGCGCGCCGCCGGCGTCGAGCCGGTGCTGATCAGTCCCGGTGTCGACGAAGAGGCCGCGGTCGCGATCGAGTCGACACGGCTCGGCCGAGCGCTCACGGCGGCCGAGACGGTGCAGCACCTCGCCAGGCTCAAGGCCGAGGCCGTGCTCGACACGGTCGTCGACGGCCGCCCCCTCGACGGGTTGGTCCTCGGGGGCGACAGCGCCTTCGAGTTCGACGGCGAGGTGCACGGCAAACCCCACGAGCCCGCCCTGGCGCTCGACCGGTGGCGCCGCATGGCCGAGATCGGCCACGGCACCCTCTGGTCGGGTCACTGGCTGGTCGACCACCGCGGTGGCGCTCCGCGCGTCACCGCCGAGACCCCCTCAGGAGGCGCGGGCCGGGTCGCGAGCGCGTCCCTCACCTTCGCCGACGACCTCGACCCGCGCGAGCTCGCGGCCTACGTCGAGACGGGCGAGCCGCTCGAGGTCGCGGGGGCCTTCACGATCGACGGTCGGGCATCCGCGTTCATCACGCACATCGAGGGCACCCCGAGCGCCGTCGTCGGACTCTCGGTGCCCGTGCTGCGGTCGCTCGTCCGGGGCTTCGGCGTGCCGTGGCACGAGCTGTGGACCTCGCCGACCGCCGGCTCCTTGTAGGTTCTGCCTCGCGCCTCCTCGTCCTTTTTGTGCACGTCAGCCAAAGGCGGACGGGGAGGGCGCAATAGGGTGGGGAACTATGCCGCGTATCAGCAAGGTCCTCATCGCCAATCGTGGAGAGATCGCCGTCCGCGTGATCCGGGCCGCGCGTGACGCCGGAATCGGCTCGGTGGCGGTCTACGCCGACCAGGACCGCGACGCCCAACACGCCCGCCTCGCCGACGAGGCCTACGCCCTGGGCGGGACGACGAGCGCCGAGACCTACCTGGTCATCGACAAGATCCTCTCGATCGCCCGCCGCTCGGGTGCCGACGCCGTGCACCCCGGCTACGGCTTCCTCGCCGAGAACGCGGACTTCGCCCGGGCCGTCCAGGCCGCGGGCCTGGTCTGGATCGGCCCGTCGCCCGAGGCCATCGAGCAGCTGGGCGACAAGGTCTCGGCCCGGCACATCGCCGAGCGCGTCGGCGCCCCGCTCGCCCCCGGCACCCTCAACCCCGTCTCGGGCGCCGACGAGGTGCTCGAGTTCGTCGACCAGCACGGCCTCCCCGTCGCGATCAAGGCGGCCTTCGGCGGCGGCGGACGCGGTCTCAAGGTCGCCCGCACCCGCGAAGAGGTCCCCGAGCTGTTCGACTCGGCCACCCGCGAGGCCGTCGCGGCCTTCGGACGCGGCGAGTGCTTCGTCGAGAAGTACCTCGACCAGCCCCGCCACGTCGAGACCCAGTGCCTGGCCGACGCACACGGGAACGTCGTCGTCGTGTCGACCCGCGACTGCTCGCTGCAGCGCCGTCACCAGAAGCTCGTCGAAGAGGCCCCTGCACCGTTCCTCACCGACGAGCAGACCACGAAGCTGTACGAGTCGTCGAAGGCCATCCTCCGCGAGGTCGGCTACGTCGGTGCCGGCACCTGCGAGTTCCTGATCGGCAAGGACGGCACCGTCTCGTTCCTCGAGGTCAACACGCGCCTCCAGGTCGAACACCCCGTGTCAGAAGAGGTCACCGGCATCGACCTCGTCCGCGAACAGTTCCGCCTCGCCGAGGGCGGCGTGCTCGACTACGACGACCCCGAGGCCCGCGGCCACTCGTTCGAGTTCCGCATCAACGGCGAGGACGCCGGTCGGGGCTTCATGCCCGCCCCCGGTCCGATCCACGTCTTCAGGGCCCCGGGCGGTCCCGGCGTCCGCGTCGACAGCGGCGTCCAGGCCGGCGACGAGATCAGCGGGTCGTTCGACTCGCTTCTCGCCAAGCTGATCGTCACGGGTTCTTCGCGCGAGGACGCCCTCGAGCGTTCCCGTCGCGCCCTGGCCGAGTTCGAGGTCGCCGGCCTGCCGACCGTGCTGCCGTTCCACCGCGCCATCGTCGACGACCCCGCCTTCGCGCCGGCCGACGGTGCAGCGTTCTCCATCTACACCCGCTGGATCGAGACCGAGTTCGACAACACCATCCCCGCGTGGAGCGGCGAGGCCGAGGCCCCCCGGCCGGCCGACGAACGCGACACCGTCGTGGTCGAGGTGGGCGGAAAGCGCCTCGAGGTCTCGCTGCCGGCGGGCCTCGGGTCGCGCACCGCGCCTCCTGCGGTCGCGCCCAAGCGCCGGGGCGCGCCCCGGTCGTCGGTCGTCACCGCGACCGGTGCCGAGGTCAAGGCTCCGATGCAGGCCACCGTCGTCAAGCTCGCGGTCGAGGCCGGTCAGCAGGTCGTCAAGGGCGACCTGGTGCTCGTCCTCGAGGCCATGAAGATGGAGCAGCCCGTCGCCGCCCACCGCGACGGCACCGTCTCGGGCATCGCGGCCGTCGTCGGCGAGACGGTCTCGTCGGGTCACGTCCTGCTCAGCATCGACTGACCCCGCGCCGGGCCCGGCGGCGACCGGGGACGCGCGTCGGCAGACCCTAGAGTGGACGCCATGTCTGAGACCACCACGCACCCGCTCGACGACCGCGCCGCCGACCCCTTCGAGGTCGCCCGCACCGCCGCCGCCGAGATCGCCGAGAAGACCGGCGTCGCCCGACACGACATCGCCCTGACGCTGGGCAGCGGTTGGGCCAAGGCCGCCGACCTGATCGGTGAGACCGTCGCCGAGGTCCCCGCGACCGAGATCACCGGCTTCGCCGCGTCGGCCGTCGTCGGCCACACGAGCTCGATCCGCAGCATCGCACTGCCCTCGGGCAAGCACGCCCTCGTCATGGGCGCCCGCACCCACTACTACGAGGGCCACGGCGTGCGTCGGGTCGTGCACGGCGTGCGCACGGCCGCCGCCACGGGCGCGACGACCATGATCCTGACGAACGGTGCCGGGGGCATCAAGGAGACCTGGAAGCCCGGCACGCCGGTGCTGATCAGCGACCACATCAACCTCACGGCGGACTCGCCCCTCGAGGGCGCGACGTTCATCGACCTGACCGACCTCTACTCGACGCGCCTCCGCGACGTCGCCCGCGGCATCGATCCCGAGCTCGACGAGGGCGTCTACACGCAGTTCCGCGGCCCGCACTACGAGACGCCGGCCGAGGTGCAGATGGCCAAGGCCATCGGCGGGCACATCGTCGGCATGTCGACGGCCCTCGAGGCCATCGCCGCGCGCCAGTCCGGCATGGAGGTGCTCGGCATGTCGCTGATCACCAACCTGGCCGCGGGCATCCAGAAGACGCCGCTCAGCCACGCCGAGGTGCTCGAGGCCGGGCGCGACGCCGAGGCCAAGATCAGCGACCTGCTCGCCCGCATCGTGGCGGCCCTGTGAGCGGCGACGTGACGGGGTCCGGCAGCGACGGCTCCCCGGTCTCGTCCGACCTCGAGCGGTTGATCGCGTCGGCCACCGCCTGGCGCGACCAGGACCCCGACGACGAGACGCGCGACGAGCTCGACCGATTGCTGACCCGGGCCGGCTCCGACGACGCCGACGCCTCGTCCGAACTCGCCGACCGCTTCGCCGGTCGCCTGCAGTTCGGCACGGCCGGCCTGCGCGGCGCCCTGGGCTCGGGTCCGAACCGCATGAACCGCGTGCTCGTGGCGCAGGCCGCGGCCGGCTTCGCGGCCTTCCTGCGGGGTCGCGAGTCGAGCCCCTCCATCGTCATCGGCTACGACGGGCGCAAGAACTCCGACGTCTTCGCGCGGGACACGGCCGAGATCATGGCCGCCGCGGGCGTCTCGGCCACGATCCTGCCCCGCGCCCTCCCGACCCCGGTGCTGGCCTTCGCCGTGCGCCACCTCGACGTCAGCGCAGGCGTCATGGTGACCGCGAGCCACAACCCGGCGCAGGACAACGGCTACAAGGTCTACCTCGGCGGTGTCGACGCCGGCTCGCAGATCGTGTCCCCGGTCGACGGCGAGATCGCCGCCGAGATCGAGAAGGCCGCGCAGTCCCCCGTCACGCGACTGGCCCGGTCCGACGACTACCGCGAGGCCGGTGACGACCTCGTCATGGAGTACGTCCGTCGCACCGCCGCGGTGGCCGGCACGGCGGCGAACGGTCGTCAGCCACGGGTCGTCTACACCGCGATGCACGGCGTCGGGTGGGAGGTCGCACGCCGCGTGTTCGCGACCGCCGGCTTCACCGAGCCGATCCCGGTCGGCGAGCAGAGCGCCCCCGACCCGGCGTTCCCGACCGTGGCCTTCCCCAACCCGGAAGAGCCCGGCGCCCTGGACCTCGCGTACGCCACGGCCGGCCGCGTCGAGGCGGACCTGGTCATCGCCAACGATCCCGACGCCGACCGGCTCGCGGTCGCGATCCCCGTCGACGGCGGCTGGCGTCGACTCAGCGGCAACGAGGTCGGCTCGCTGCTCGGCTGGCGCGCCGCAGAACGGGCACGACGAGACGACCGCGACGGCACCCTGGCCGCGAGCATCGTCTCGTCGCCCGCCCTGCGCGAGATCGCCCGGGTGCACGGGCTCGACTACGTCGACACGCTCACGGGATTCAAGTGGGTCTCCCGCGTCGGAGGGCTGCTCTACGGCTACGAAGAGGCACTCGGCTACCTCGTCGACCCCGACGTCGTCCGCGACAAGGACGGGATCTCGGCCGCGGTCGACCTCCTCGCCCTCGCCACCGAGCTGCACACGGCCGGGTCGAGCCTGGCCGAGCACCTCGTCGCCTTCGACGAGCGGTTCGGCGCCTACGCCTCGTCGCAGATCTCGATCCGGGTCGAGGACCTCGCCACCATCACGGCCCTCACCGACGGTCTCCGCCGGCGCCCGCCGTCGACGATCGGCTCGCACCGCGTCGACCGGGTGGACGACTTCCGGGACGGGTTCGGAGCCTTCCCTGCGGGCGACATCCTCCGCTACTGGCTCACCGACGGCTCACGCGTCATCGTCCGCCCGAGCGGCACCGAGCCGAAGCTCAAGGTCTACATCGACGCGTCGAGCACCGAGGGCGACGCCGTCGCCCGTCGATCCGCCGCCGAGGCGGCCGTGGCCGATCTCGACGCGGGCATGCGCGACCTCCTGGCCTGACGGTCGGGGCGGTGACCGCCCGGACGACGAGAGAGACCCCGGAAGCGCGAGCTGCGCCTCCGGGGTCTCTCTCGTCGTGGCCGGTGCGGTTCGCACCGGTGCCGCACGCCGCGGTCAGCCCAGCGACTTCTGCAGCTTCTCGGTGAGCTCCGCCTGGTCGAAGTGGTTCTGGATGACGATGACGTCGGCGAACGTGGAGCCGATCGCCTCGACGAACTCGGCCGACGTGAGGATCACCTGCGCATCGTCACCGACCGTCGCGATCGAGCCGATATCGGCCGCGACCACGTCGGCCTCGATGTCGAGCTTGGCCAGGACCCGCTCGGCGTTGACCTTGAGGATTCCGCTGCTGCCGATGCCGGCGCCGCAGATGGTGACGATCTTCATTGTGGGGAGGTCTCGATCCGTGGGAGGGCGATCAGGCGGGGACGCCCATGAGCCGCCGCACCTCGTCGACCGAGGAGGCGGCCGCGAGGGCGGGGATGACGGAGGCCTCGTTGAAGACGTTCGCCAGGTCGGCGATCGACTCGAGGTGGCCGCCGACGGTGACGATCGCGAGGCCGAGGACCACGCTGACCGGGTCGTTGTGCGGGTGCCCGAACGGAACGGGCTCGGCCAGGGTCACGACGGCCAGGCCGTCGCGGACGACGTCGTCACCCGGCCGAGCGTGGGCCAGCGCGAGACCGGGGGCGATGACCACGTAGGGGCCGTGTTCGTCGATCATGCGGACCATCTCGTCGCCGTAGCCCTCGCGGGCGGCACCGGAGTCGACCAGGGCACGACCGGCGACCCGGACGGCCTCACGCCAGTCGACGACCTGGGCGCCGATGACGACGGCCTCGTCCGGGAGCGGCGGGAGCGCCATGTCAGGCCCCCTCGAAGCCGGCGGTGATGCGGTCGGCCAGCGCCTCGCGGTCCTCGAGGGGCAGGAAGCACGACGCGGCGGCGTTGAGCTGGAAGGTCTCGTGGTCGTCGAGGTCGTAGTCGAAGGCCTGGCTGAGCAGGGCGAGCTCTTTGCAGAGGCTCGTGTCGCTCATCAGGCGGTTGTCGGTGTTGACCGTCACGCCGTAGCCGAGCTGGTACAGCAGGTCGAAGGGGTGGTCGTCGAGGTCCGTTCCCCAGGCGGCGATGGCACCGGTCTGCAGGTTCGACTGCGGCGACAACTCGAGCGGGATCTCGCGGTCGCGCACCCACGACGCGATCGGCCCGATCTCGACGGTGGAGGTCGACCCCTTGCTCGCGACGACGCGGATGTCTTCGGCGATGCGGACCCCGTGGCCGAGCCGGAGGGCCCGCCCGTCGATCAGCGCACCCCGGATGCTGTCGAGACCGTCGGCCTCGCCCGCGTGCACCGTGACGGGCATGAACTCGCGGGCCAACAGGTCGAAGGCGACCCTGTGGTCGGCGGCCGGGTAACCCGCCTCGGGACCGGCGATGTCGAAGGCCAGCACGCCGTTCTCGCGATGGCGCACGGCGAGCTGGGCGATCTCGAGCGATCGCTCGCCCTGGCGCAGCGCACTCAGGATCTGCCCGACCGAGATCTCGTACCCGTCGTCGGCCAGCGACCGCACGGCCGACGCGAAGCCCGCCTGCACGGCCTCCACCGCCTGGTCGAGGGTGAGCCCCTCCCGTTGGTGTTGCTCGGGGGCCCAGCGCACCTCGGCGTGGACGACGCCGTCGGCGGCCAGGTCGAGGACGAACTCGTGCGCGACCCGGGTCAGCTGCTCGCGGGTCTGCATGACCGCGACCGGGAGCTCGAAGGTCGCGAGGTAGTCGACGAGGGTGCCGGAGTCGGCGTTCTCGACGAACCAGCGGCGCAGCGCCTCGGGTTCGGACGCGGGGAGATCGATGCCGGCCTCGACCGCGAGGTCGACGATGGTCTCGGGCCGGAGTCCGCCGTCGAGGTGGTCGTGCAGCGAGACCTTCGGCAGGGCCGCGAGGCGCGGGCCCCCGTTCGGCAGCCGGTAGTCCTTGTCGGGAGCGCTCATGCCCTCAATCTACTAGCGCTCCGGGCGGCGACTCTGGACGCGCGCCACGAGAGAGGTGCGCTCTCCACGCGAACCGGCACCGGGCCCCCCGGGCGGGGGGGGGGGGGCGGGGGGGGGGGGGGGGGGGGGGGGGGGGGCGGGGGGGGGGGGGGCGGGCGGGGGGGCGGCCGG